>JADZEM010000107.1 GCA_020850535.1 Chloroflexota bacterium | reverse complement strand
GCTTGAAAGCCCCGCCTACGATCCTGCAGTCGCTGCGCGACGCTCCAGTCGCACCAGTGCCGGCCGTTCCCGACGGCCGTCGCGCAGCGACGGCGTGACTGTAGGCGGGGGTTTCAACCCCCGACCGTCCGTTCCATGATGCTTCGGGGACACCAATGAACATGCAATCGCCCTGCGTCGTGCCGCCGCGTCGGGGCTTGAAAGCCCCGCCTACGATCCTGCAGTCGCTGCGCGACGCTCCAGTCGCACCAGTGCCGGCCGTTCCCGACGGCCGTCGCGCAGCGACGGCGTGCCTGTAGGCGGGGACTTCAGTCCCCGACCGCCCGTTCCATGATGCTTCGGGGACACCAATGAATATGCAATCGCCCTGCCGGGGAGTGCGCCCGGGGTGGCCGAACGGGCGGACGGGGCGGGCGGACGGGGCGCGATCGCCGCTCAGACGCGGAACCAGTCCTCGACCTCGCGTTCCACGTCGGCGGCCGGGCGGGCCGCCACCCGCGAGACCTCCCGTGCGACCTCGTCCGGAGTGGGCATCAGCTCGTGGACGGCGTCCAGCCCGGCGTACACCGACGCCTGGACGGGCAGCACGGCGGTGATGGGCAGGAGCACAGCCACACGGTGGCGCAGCAGGCGCAGGTAGACCGCGCCGTAGAGATCCGGATCGAACGGACGCGACGGCGCGGAGTCGGCCGGCCCGAGGCCCGCTGCCTCCGTCGAAGCGAGGCCCGCTGCCTCCGGCAGCCCGAGCGCCGTCCCGACGTTCGCCACGTCCTCCCAGAGCGATTGCACCAGCGTGGGGACGGCATTGGCGCGCTCGCGCTCGTGGGCTGGGTCTGCCATGTCGCGGACCCGCGCCGACTCGATCTGCTGGCGGACCTCGCGCGAGGGCACGGGGATCAGGAACAGGCTCGCGTCGCCGGCCAGCAGCCCCTCGACGCCGTCATCCCGTGGCTGCACCAGCTCGATCAGCCGATTCCCGATCAACGGCGCCTCGCCGATCAGCAGGTGATGTGGCTCGGGGTACGCGGCATCCCAGGAAGCCAGGGCGTCGCGCGCCCACAGGCCGGCCGCCTTCCGGATGACGGCATGGGTGACGCCGTCCGTCTCGGGATACCGCGCGAGCAGCTCCGCCGTCTCGAACGGGCTGCGTGCTACGTCCCACTGCAGCCGATGCACGACCCGCCCGGCCTCCTGCGCCAGGATCGCCTGCTGCTGGAGCAGGAGGCTCTTCCCGACGCCCGGCAACCCCGCGAAGAAGACGCACCGGCGCTCACGGACGACGCCGTCCAGCACCCGGAACAGCTCGGAGTCGGCGGGCAGGATGCTCGCGGTCATGGGGTCGCCTCCCCGCTGCAGCGGTCAGCGGGAGGGTAGCAACTCCACGCCAGCTCAGGCGAGCAACGTGACGATCGCAAGCCCCGGCGCTACGGTAACGGATGCCCGGTCGGTGAGGCGGAACACCGTCGCGGTCAGTCGAACAGCGGCAGCAACTGCGGAGTGGCTGCGCCTTCGAGCGCCAGCATCCGCAGCTTGGTCGCCACGCCGCCCCGCGCGGAGAAGCCGCCGGTCTTGCCGCCGGCCGCCACCACCCGGTGACACGGCACCAGGATGGCGAACGGATTCTGCCCCAACGCCTGCCCGACTTCGCGCGCCAGCCTCGGCTCGCCCAGGCGCGCGGCGATCTCGCCGTAGGTCAGCGTCTGGCCGGGCGGGATGCTGCGCGCCACACCGTAGACGCGCTGGTTGAACGCGGGCACGGCGGCCATGTCCAGCGAGACGGCGGCAAGGTCTGGCTGCTCGCCGCGCAGCAGGCTGACGACCCCATCCATCGCCTGCTGGACCTCCGGCGGTGGGGCAGCCTGACGCCAGGACGGGAACCGCCGCTGCAGCCGGGCCAGCGTCCGCTCGCGATCTGACTCCGGCAACTGGACCCCGGCGATGCCACCCGGCCCCCAGGCGATGCCGCACCAGCCGATGGCGGTCTCGAAGACGGTGAAGCCTGAACCTGGTGCTGCGCGCGTGTCGGTGCTGTTCATAGACGGTGAAACCCGCCCTGGCTCGCGGCGGTTGCAGGTCCAGGAGGGCCATGCTCGACAATTGACCCACCGGAAAGCCGACGGACCTTCCTGGTAGCAGCCTGGGTGCGCGGGGAGAGGCAGGATGGTTCGAGCGTCAGATCCCGGAAGAGACCAGCCACCCCACGCCGAGTCATCTCACGCCGGCTCTCTGCGCGCCGAGTCGCTGCTGCTGACGACGGTCGCCCTGGGGGCGGTCCTCGCGCCGCTCAACTCGACGATGATCGCCGTGGCCCTGCCGGCCATCACCACCGAGCTTGGCGCGGGCGCGGCAGCCACCAGCTGGCTGGTGACGGCGTACCTGATCTCGATGGCCTCGTTGCAGCCAGTCGCGGGGCGGCTCGGGGATCGGCTGGGCCGCCGCCGACTGATCCTCGGCGGGCTGGCGGGGTTCACCATCGCGTCGCTCGGGGCGATGCTGGCCGCGAACCTGCCGCTGCTGATCGTCTGCCGGGTGGCGCAGGCGGTCTCGGGGGCCGTGGTGCTGCCGAACGGCGACGCCCTGCTCCGCGAGGTCGTGCCGGACGAGCGGCGCGCCAGCCGCTTCGGGATGATCGGGTCGGCCATCGGGCTGGCGGCGGCGCTCGGGCCGGTGGTCGGGGGGTTGGTCGTGACGACGGTCGGCTGGCGCGCGATGTTCGGGGTGAACCTGCTGCTGGTGCTGCCGGCGCTGGCGCTCGGTTGGGCCTGCATCCCGCGCGGCGAGCGCAGGGACGCACCGGCCGTCCTGACCCCGCCGACGCCGCGTCGCCCGTTCGACTGGCCGGGCGCCGTGCTGCTCTCGACGGTGCTGGTGGGGCTGGCGTTGCTGCTGAGCCGAGGCGGCGGCCAGGATGCGGCGCTGCTGCTGCTGGAAACGGCCGCCCTGATCCTCCTGTTCGGCGTCTTCCTCTGGCGCGAGCTGCGCCACCCGGAGCCGGTCCTCCAGCCGCGCTTCTTCCTGCGGCCGGCCTTCGCGGCGGCTACGGGGGCGGTCGGTCTGAGCAATCTGGCGATGTACACCGTCCTCCTGGCCTTGCCGATCCTCTGGGCGCGCGACGGGCGCGCAGCCGCCGAGATTGGCTCGCTGCTTGGCGTGATGGCCGCCGCGATGGTGGTCGCCTCGCCGGTCGGCGGCCGGCTGGCGGACCGGCTCGGGCGGCGCTGGCCGGCGGCGCTCGGGTTGACGATCCTGACGCTCGGGACGGTGGTCATCGGGCTGGCAGCGGCCAACGGGTTCGGGGCGCTCTGGCCGGTGATGCTCGGGCTGGGAGTGCTCGGCGGTGGGCTGGGGCTGGCGACGCCAGGGATGCAGGCGTCAGCGCTGGAGTCGGTCGAGCGGCAGAACGCAGGCGCGGCGGCCGGCGCGTACTCGACGAGCCGCTACCTGGGGAGCATCGTCGGGTCGGCGCTGCTGGCGGGCCTCGCGAGTCTGGCGACAGGCGGTCCTGCTGGAGCGGCCCCGGCCGGCCTGGGCCTCACCCCGATCTTCGCCGTGGTGGCGGCGGCAGCCCTACTCTCGGCGCTGCTGGCCCTGCGCCTGCCCGGCCGCCGGACTCGATGACCCGAACATCCAGATCCTGAGCTCCTGACAGAGCGATTGCACGTTGGGCGGGTCGTGCAGCGTTGTCGGGGCTTGAAAGCCCCGCCTACGATCCTGCAGTCGCTTCGCGACGCTCCAGGCTCACCAGCCCCTGCCGTTCCCGGCGTCCGTCGCGCAGCGACGGAATGACTGTAGACGGGGGTTTCAACCCCCGACTGCGCGTTTCACGGCGTTGCGGGAACATCAACGAACATGCAATCGCCCTGGAGCTCCTGACGAGATAGTTGCCTGCGGGGCCGCCTCCTGGTACGCTTGCCTGGTGGAAAGGGAGTAGCGCCTCAACGTCGAGGCGCCACGGATCGTCAGCACGGGAACGCCTGCCGCTCACTTCGGCGCGCCGACCCCGGTCCGTGGCCGGTACTTCACCAGTCCGTTCGCGAGACTTTCCGCGGCTTCATTCGCCGCGGGTTTTTATTGTCTGCGCGCCCGCGGACTCACTGGTGAAGGGACTCGTTCTATGGCTCACGCTGCCGAGCTGTCCAGCTCGGAACGCCCGGTCGGGCGCGACTATGTCTTCATGGCGGCGGCCGTTGCCGTGACGCTGCCCTGGATCGTTCTCCGGTTCCAGAACTACCACGGCAATCCGGCCATCATCGCGGCGCTGGCGGGCCTCGCGATTGTCGGCGCGGCGTTCATGCTCTCGTGGGCCGCCGAGGCGTTCGAGAAGGATGTCTCGCAGGCGTTGGCCCTGGCCCTGCTGGCGCTGATCGCCGTGCTGCCCGAGTACGCCGTGGACATGGTCTTCGCCTGGAAAGCAGCGGAGGACCCCTCGCAGGCCCAGTTCGCCGTCGCCAACATGACGGGAGCCAACCGGCTGCTGATCGGCATCGGCTGGAGCGCCATCGTCCTGGTGGCGTGGCTGCGCTTCCGCGCACAGAGAGTCAGCCTGGAGCGCGGGCAGGCCATCGAGATCGCGATCCTGCTGACGGCCACCCTCTACTCGTTCACGATCCCGCTGCGGAGCAGCCTGCCGTTGCCAGCCTGGCTGCACGGCATCTCGCTGCTCGATACCGCCGTATTCGTGGTGCTGTTCGGGCTGTACACCTGGGCAGCCGCCAAAGCCGAGTCGCACGAGCCGGAGCTGGTAGGGCCGGCCCGCATCGTCGGCAGCCTCTCCACGCGGGGCCGGCGCACCGGGACGCTGGCGCTGTTCCTGTTCGCGGCGTTCGTGATCTTCGTCTCGGCCGAGCCGTTCGCGGAAGGGCTGGTCGAGACCGGCGCGGCCTTCAACATCGACCAGTTCCTGCTGGTGCAGTGGCTCGCGCCGCTGGCGTCGGAGTCGCCCGAGTTCCTGATCGCGATCCTGTTCGCCTGGAAGGGGAACGCCGCCGCCGGCATGCGGGCGATGGTCTCCTCGAAGGTGAACCAGTGGACGCTGCTGATCGGCACGCTGGCGCTGGTCTACGGCATCGCCAAGGGACGGCCAGACGCGCTGCCGCTGGACTCGCACCAGGCGGTCGAGCTGTTCCTGACCAGCGCGCAGTCGCTGTTCGCGGTGGTGCTGATCCTGGCGCTGGTGCTCGACTGGAAGGGCGCGATCGCCCTGTTCGTGCTGTTCTTCCTGCAACTGGTGGCCCCGTGGGACGGCGCGCACCTCTGGTTCGCGTTTGCCTACATCGGGCTGGCCCTGGCGATCGTGCTGGCGGACGGGCGGCGTCGGGCCGCGCTGATCGGCCTGCCGCTCGAGACGCGGCTGGCGCTGCGCGGGAGCCCCGCGGCCGCCGACCTCGCCGACGAGGGGACGCCCTCGCCCAGCCCGGCCCACCCCGGGCGGCACCGGCACAGCCTGCCGTCGTGAGACGACCTCGCCGCTCGGGTTACCTCACCCCCAATCCCCTCCCCGCGCCGGAGAGGACGTCGACAAAGCCGATAGTCGCGCTGCGCAGCGGATTGGGGGTGAGGCAAACCCATGGGGGTGCGGTCGCTCACACAGCAAAAGGCCGCTCCCCGATGGGAGCGGCCGGTGCGGCGTATTCTTCTGGCCCGCGACGTGCGGCTCAGGCGGTGGCGGTGTGCTTCCGGTTCGTGCGGATGCAGCGGGTGCAGGCCTGCACCCGCGTCGGCTCACCCTTGATCAGCAGAATGGCCTTCTGCACGTTCGGCCGCCACATGCGGTTCGTCTTGCGGTTCGAGTGACTGACGTTGTGGCCGAAGCTCACCGTCTTGTCACAAATCTCACATCGGCCCTTCACGGTCACGTCCCTTGCACGTCGTTGAACATCGCGATTTGGGCGCCAGCGGCAGCGCTTCCAGGAGGCGCAGCGCCGTCGCCCACCATGGTGAGCGGTGCTGCGAGACCGCTGCTGGCTCATGCTGGCGGGCTGCCGACCGTAGACGGCGCGCCAACCGAAGGCGATATAATGCGGTGCGAAGTGTAGCATGGCGTTTTCGGACGCCGCCACAACACTGGAGACGGGAGGCGGGCGCAGCTTCGCGCGCTCATCTTCCCCGAGAGGGACTGTGGCCTCCGTTTCTCCGTCCTTTGAGCCTGGCGCCGATCGCACCGCAGCGACCCTCCCCGCGCTCTACGAGGTGAACGGGGATCATCTGCGGGCTGGTTTTGCTGCTGCCGCTTCCTGGCTCGAGCTGAAGGCAGCCAGCGTCAACGCCTTGAACGTTTTCCCGGTGCCCGATGGGGACACCGGCACCAACATGTCGATGACGATGCGCGCCGCCGTCGAGGCGGCCGCCGTCGAGCTGGCCCCCGAGGCGCACGCCGTCGCGCGGGCGGCGGCGCGCGGCGCGCTGATGGGCGCACGTGGCAACTCGGGCGTGATCCTCTCGCAGCTCGTGCGCGGGTTCGCCGAGGCCATCGACGGCTGCAACACGCTGACCGTCCAGAACCTCGCGGCCGGGCTCGCCGGGGCGGCCGAGGCAGGCTACCGCGCCGTCGGCAAGCCGGTCGAGGGCACCATCCTGACCGTCGCACGGCGGGTCGGCGAGGAGGCCCAGGCGGCGGCCCGCGCCAAGGTGGACGTGCTCGACTTTTGGGAGCGCGTCCTCCACGTCGCGGAGGTCGCCGTCCGCGAGACGACCAGCCAGCTTCCGGCCCTCCAGGCGGCCGGCGTCGTGGATGCGGGTGGCCAGGGCTACAAGCTGATCGTCGAGGCGCTCTGGCGCACGACGCGCGGCGAATCCCTGGAAGACGACGACGTGACGACGGCGGCAGCGCCCGTCGCCAGCCAGGCGCTCGTCGCGGCGCAGCACGTGGCCGAGGGCGGCCTGGGCTTCTGCACCGAGTTCCTGATCGCCGACCCCTCCGAGTCCGAAGCGGCGATCCGCGCCTTCATGGAGTCGATGGGCGATTCGGTCCTGGTGGTCGGAGACGGCACCGTCTCCCGCATCCACATCCACACCCAGACGCCCGGCCAGGCGCTGGACTGGGCCATCGACCGCGGGACCGTCTCCAGCGTCAAGATCGAGAACATGCAGCTCCAGCACGACGCCGGCAAGCTGCTGGCGGCGGGCCAGAGCGGCCTGAGCAACATCGGGGTCATCGCCGTCAGCCCCGGCCCCGGCTTCAAGGCGCTGTTCACCAGCATGGGCGCAGCGGCCATCGTCGAGGGCGGCCAGTCCATGAATCCGTCCGTGCAGGACATCCTGACGGCGATCAGCTCCGTGGGCTACCAGGATCTGGTCATCCTGCCGAACAACGGCAACATTCTGCTCGCCGCGCAGCAGGCGGCCCAGCAGACGCCGCGCACCGTGAAGATCGTGCCGACGCGCTCGCTGCCGCACGGCATCGCTGCGTTGCTGGCGTTCAACTACGGCGAGGATCTGGACACGAACGTTCAGTTGATGGAAGCCTCGGCGGCGCACGTCACGGCCATCGAGGTCACCACTGCCGAGCGCAGCGCCGAGATCGACGGCGTGGCCGTGCAGCAGGGGCAGGCCATCGCGCTGCTGGACGACAAACTCGTGGCGGCCGGCGGCTCGCTCACCGAGGCGACGCTCGGCGCGCTGGGCCAGGCCGACGCCAGCGACCGCGACATCGTCACCGTCTACTACGGCGCTGACGCCACCATGGACGACGCTGTGGCGCTCACGGACGCCATCGCCGGCGCGTATCCCCATCTCGAGACGGAGATCGCCGAGGGCGGTCAGCCGCACTACCCGTACATCCTGTCGGTGGAGTAGCCAGCGCGTGCCACGCATCGGGGTTGTCACCGACAGCACCGCCGATTTCCCTGGCGATGCCAGGGAGCGGCTGGGCATCGAGATGGTCCCGCTCTCCGTGATCTGGGACCGCGACACGTTCCGCGACAAGGTCGATCTGAGTATCGACGACTTCTATCGGCTCATGAAGCAGCGCTCGACGCTGCCGACGACCTCCGCGCCCGCCCCTGGCCTCTACGAAGAGGTCTACGAGCGCCTGCTCGGCGAGTGCGATCACGTGATCTCGGTCCACCTGGCCGACCGCCTCAGCGCCACCTGCCAGTCGGCCCGCAACGCCGCCGCGCGCATCGGGAAGGGCCGCGTGAGCGTCGTGGACAGCGGCCAGACGACCGTCTGCCTGGGCTGGCTGGCGATGCACGCCGCCGAGCTGGGGCAGCAGGACATCGAGCCGGCCGCCATCGTCAAAGAGCTGGAGTCCTGGGTGCCGCGCTTGCGTTTGCACGTGGTGCTGGACACGCTGACGAATCTGCAACGCGGCGGCCGGATCGGGCGGGCGCAGGCGCTGATGGGCTCGCTGCTGAACTTCAAGCCGCTGATCCTGGTCCGCGAGGGCGAGGTGCACCCGGTCGAGCGCCCGCGCAGCCGGGCGGCCGGGATGCGGCGGCTGGTGGACGTGGTCGCAAGCCAGGGGCGCATCCAGAAGATCGCGGTGGCGCAGGGCGACGCCCCCGAAGTCCTTGACGAGCTGGCGCGGATGGTTGGCGAGCGGGTGCCGGGCATCCCGGTCGAGCGCGCCGAGATCGGCATCGTGCTCGGGACGCACGCCGGGCCGGGCGTCTTCGGCGTGGCGACGCTGCTGGCCGAGTAGGTCGGGGCGTCCCCGATCCGATGGCAGCCCCCGGCGCGCGGCGTCCACCGCCTGAGCTGGAGACGATCCGCAAGATCCTGGAGCTGGAGCGGAGCAAGGGCTTCGCAGATCAGGCCGTCTCGGGGGGCCTCGCCACGTTCGCCGAACGCTGGCAGGGGCGCATCGCGCAGGGCGGACGGCCCGAGCTGGCCGGGCTGAGGGGGCTGGCCGGCGCGGTCGCCAGCGCGCTGGCCGGCTATGGCACGCTGCCGCCGGCCGAGCGCGCGGTGCGGGTGGAGACGGCGCTCGGGCTGTTGAACGGGGAGCAGACCACACGCCCGACAGCCAGTGCACGGCACCCCCAGCCAACGAGGGACGCCCCCCGCTCTCGGCCGGCAGGGGATGCCCCCCACCCCCCGCCCCCCGCCCCCGCACGCGGGAGAGGGGGAGCCATCACACACGTACCGGATGATGCTCCTGACCTGGGCGTGCGCGACGACGCCGGAAGGTCCCCCCCTCTCCGCGTCGGAGAGGGGGGCCGGGTGGGTGACGTTATCCCCGAGGGCCGGGCGGGTGAGGGCCACTCCCACCCGCCACCCCCGCGCACCAGGAGCGCACAGCCGGCCGTCGCGGCCACGGCTGACACGCCGCTCGCGGAGGTCAAGGGCGTCAAGGAGAAAGAGGCCAAACTGTTCGCGAAGCTCGGGCTGCACGCGTTTGGCGACCTGCTGCGCCACTACCCGACGCGCTACCAGCCGTACCCGCCGGCCACCCTCGCGGCCGATCTGCTGATGCAGCCCATCGCCAGTTTCGTGGGCGTTGTGCAGCAGGTGGACATCGCGCCAAGCCCGCGCGGCGGCCTTCACAAGATCGTGGCGACCATCGGAGATCAGACCGGCCGGGTCAGCGCAACGTGGTTCCGGCACGGACGGTTCAGCCCGGTCCAGGCCGGGCAACGGGTGGCGATCAGCGGCAAGCTGACCCAGTTCGGCCGCGCCCTGAACTTCGAGAACCCGGACTGGGAACGGGTCGGTCAGGATGGCGGGGAACCGGTCCACACCCGGCGGATGGTCCCCACCTATCCGCTGACGGCCGGCTTGCAGGACCGAACCGTTCGCGAGCGCATCAAGTGGGCCGTGGACGCCCTGGCAGACACGGCGCCCGATCCGCTGCCCGGCTGGCTCCGCGAAACGTACGACCTCTGGCCGCTCGGGGCGGCGCTGCGGCAGGTCCATTTCCCAGATGACCCCGAGCGGCTGCGGATCGCGCGCCGCCGGCTGGCGTTCGACGAGCTGTTCGCCATTCAACTGGTCGTCGTGCAGCGGAAGGTCGAGTGGCAGGGCGTCGCAGCCCCCTCGCTGAACGTGCCACAGCCCGCCCTCGACGCCCTCCTCGGCGCGCAGCCGTTCCGCCTGACCGGCGGCCAACGCAGCTCGCTCCAGGAGATCCTGGTGGACACCGCCCGCCCCCAGCCGATGACCCGGCTGCTCCAGGGAGAGGTCGGCTCGGGGAAGACCGCCGTTGCCGCCGCCGCCCTCTTCGTGGCGGTCCAGAACGGCGCCCAGGGCAGCCTGATGGCCCCGACCGAGATCCTCTCGGAGCAGCACTACCGCTCGATCTCGACGTTCTACGAGCGGGCCGCCGAGGCCTTGGAGCGAGCCGGGGCGCGAATGCCGCGCGTCGGGCTGCTGACCGGCTCGACACGCACCGCCGAGCGCCGCCGCATCTACCAGGCCATCGCGGACGGCGAGATCGACATCCTGGTCGGCACGCAGGCCGTGATCCAGGAGAACGTCGAGCTGGCAAACCTCGCGCTGGCCGTCGTGGACGAGCAGCACCGCTTCGGGGTGCGCCAGCGGATCGCCCTGCGCGAGAAGGGCGGCCACCCGCACCTGCTGGTGATGACGGCGACGCCGATCCCCCGCACGCTGGCGCTGAGCATCTACGGCGATCTCGACCTCTCGACGATCGGGGAGCTGCCGCCCGGCCGCCAGAAGATCGACACCCACCTGCTCGACCCAGACGAGCGCCCACTGGCCTACGAGAAGATCCGCCGCGAGGTCGCGAAGGGCGGGCAGGCGTTCGTGATCTGCCCGCTGGTCGAGGACTCGCCAAACCTGGAGGCGCGCGCCGCCACCGCCGAGTACGAGCGGCTCCAGGCCGGCGAGCTGGCGGGCCTGCGGCTCGGGCTGCTCCACGGGCGGATGCGGCCGGCCGACAAGGACCGCGTTATGCGCGAGTTCCGCGACCACGAGTTTGACGTGCTGGTCTCGACGGCCGTCGTCGAGGTGGGCGTGGACATCCCCAACGCCAGCGTCATGCTGATCGAGGGGGCGGAGCGGTTCGGGCTGGCGCAGCTGCACCAGTTCCGAGGGCGTGTCGGGCGTGGACAGCGGCAATCGGTCTGCCTGCTGCTGACCGAGGAAGCGTCAGAGGCGACGCTGAACCGGCTCCAGGTGCTGGTGGACTCGGACAGCGGCCTCGCGCTGGCCGAGCACGACCTGAAGCTGCGCGGTCCTGGCGACTACTTCGGAGTGCGCCAGAGCGGCTTCCCCGAGTTGCAGGTCGCCACGCTGGACGACGTCGGGCTGGTGGAGCGCGCCCGCAAGGCCGCCGAGAAGGTGCTGGAGCACGATCCGACGCTGGAGCTGCCGCGGCACGCGGGACTGGCGGCGCTGGTGGTGCAGTTCCGGCGGCGGGCCGGCGAGCCGAACTGACCGTTTGGCGCGTCGGACTACAGCATAATCACGCAATTTCACGACATCTTCACCTTTCGGCCGCCGAGAATGGTATCTACGCAGCGAGCACACCCGTATGATGAAAGAGATACCCGAGGGAGGCTGCCTCCGGCCGCCGCGCGCGTCGCCATCGCCGCGCCCGATCCCTCGCATCCGAGGAGCGCTCAACACGTGACCACCGCTGCGTTTGCCGACGCCCATCTCAAGCAGGGCACGCATATCGACCCGCTGGCCCCTGGCTACCGGCCGCCCACGCCGTCAGAGATGGCCCAGGCCTGGAAGGCGTCCCTGCCGAGCCGCGAGTTCACGGTGTACCGCGAGGCGCTCCTGCTGCCGGGCATCGACGACCACCGCACCGCCATCCTGGACGACCTCAGCACCTACTATCAACTGAGCCCCGACGAGTGCGTCGCGCGGTGCATCAACTGGGAGGCCTGGAGCGTCGAGGAGTGGTTCAGCGGTGACCGCTCCACCCTCGAAGGCATGCGCGCCTTCTACAACTCGACGCAGTCCTGGAGCTTCGATCTGAGCTGGTACGCCTACCTCCAGGCTGTCGGCGCGATCTACCCGACCTCGGTGATCGCGGCGCGGGCGCTCCGGCCGCCGGCAGAGGCGCCGCGCTGCCTGGACTTCGGCTCAGGGATCGGCGACCTGGCCCAGCTTCTGAGCGCACTCGGCTACACCGTCGATCTGGCGGATGTCTCGCGCCCGCTCCTCGAGTTTGCGCGCTGGCGGCTGGAGCGGCGCGGCCAGCGGGCCGGCTACCTCGACCTGAACGACGTCTCCCTGCCAGCAGACACCTACGACGCCGTCATGGCCAAAGACGTCCTGGTGCACGTCCCCCACTTTGCGGAGACGGTTCGCGAGCTGCACCGTGCGCTGCGCCCGAACGGGCTGATGATTGCCAGCTTCGACACGCGCCCGCCCTCGCCCGAGAACTCCTGGCACCTGTACTCGGATGACACCGTCTTGCGGCGAACGGTGCAGGATATCGGCTTCGAGCAGGTTGGCTCGATGGACGGGCACCTGTTCGTCTACCAGCGGGTGGACGCAGACAGCCCAGCCCACCTGCTGCGGCGCGGCCGAAACGCCCTGATGCTGGGACCGCAGCGGCGCATAGTGCGGCAGCTGAAGCCGCTGGCGAAGCGGCTCTTGCGCGCCTGAGGCTCCTGGCAGACCGAGACGTTTGACCAGCCTGAGGCGCGGGGGCGCGGGCTCGTCCGGGGCCTGCGCCCAGAGCTTCAGGAATCCCGCGACAAGGCCCCTGCGCCAGGGCGATTGCACATTGGACGGGTCGTGCGGGGTAACACCCCACGGAACCGTGGTCATGCGGCAGCCTTCAGAGGTGGGCGTTTTGGCGGACGGCCCCGACGTATTGGCGGCAGCCAGCGCGCCACCGTCCGCTCATCGAGTCCGAACGCCGCCACAATCGCCTGCATCGGGCAGCCATGACTCAGCAGCGTGAGTACCCGGGCCATCACCTCAGCCGACTTGTGCAGCCGATAGAACGGCGTGTCGGCCGTCTCAGCGAAAGGTCCGCCGGCACCCTCGACACTGGTACCGCTGTTCGGCCCGACTGTGGATCACGATGTTCCCCCCGCCGACGACACCGCGCTCTGTACAGTCCGGGTTGTGGCCGAATTGCCGCTGCGGGTCCATGCGTGCCCCCAGGTGACGGGATGTAGCGGTTGCATCACCGGGAATGCTTGATGGGCCCGT
>JADZEM010000106.1 GCA_020850535.1 Chloroflexota bacterium | reverse complement strand
GTGCTCTTGCCATTCTTCCGGGGCATCTCGACCCAGGCCGTGCGGAAGATCCGCGCGCCTGGGGAGACGCCGCTCTCAGGGTCAGCGTCGAGCGAATGGCGCCACCCGAAGATCGGCGCCACAATGTACTCGAGCTGCCAGTCCTCCAGCTGCAGCGGGCTGCCGGCCCATCGGCCCTTCGTGTGCCGCAACGCCCCGAGCGCCCTTACGACCTTGTCGACGGCCGTCGGATCAAACCATGCACCGGGCACATCCGGCGGCAGGGGTGTTTGCCAGAGCGGAGCCCTAGACGTTGAACGGGTCGTCGTCCCCATCGTCAGCAGCCCCGAATCCTTCTGGCAGCGACATCCGTGACCGCGCCGAAGGCGTCAGGCCGAACTCCTGGCAGAACTGTCTGACCTCCGCGAGCGCCTTGTTGGCGATGGTCGCCTCTGGCCGCTGCCTGATGTTGCCGTTGGCGGCCTCGTAGGTCAGCCCGTGCTCCGCGAGTGCTCGGCTGGCCGTGCGCCATGTGCTGTAGCTCTGGCAGTAGCCCGCCAGCGCCGCCATGTCCACCACCGTCAGCAGCCCAAGTCTCTCCAGCTCGGGGGCCACCCGTCGCCACTCCCGCTTCGCCTCAAGATCGAGCCAGGTCGGGCACTTCGGCGCCACCGGCCGAGGCTTTGGCTCGGTACGGTTCAGCTTCTCGTGGCCAGGGTTACCAGCCAGTACCTTGAGCTTCGTGGGCTTCGGCGCTGGGCCTCTCCCTGCCACCGTGAAAACTCCAGACCTCAGGCGAGCGAAAGTTGACTGGCGCGGGGTCTACGGGCCGTGCGCTCCAGACTTTCGACCCGCGCCCCGTCGCGAGTTGCAGCGACGGCAGAGGACTCGCACGTTCGCCGCGTCGTTCGTTCCGCCGAATGCTCGTGGGCGAACGTGGTCGCCGGTCAAGTCGTCGGTAGCGCCACACCAGGTGCACCAGGGCTGGGCGGAAATGGCAGCGGCGACGACGGCGCGCCACTGCCGGTCATACCCGCGTTCGGTGCTGCCTGGGCTTGGCCGGGTGTGGGAAGGGCAGGAAGCCCGGCCTTGCACCAAAGCAGGACATCCAGGCGTGCGACAGGGCCGCAGTGGAGGGGAAGCCATCTCAGCCTCTGGGCACGGTAAACCTGGCGCACTCAGTGTACTACGAATCGTAGGCATCGTGGACAATATTCCTACGCTTCGTAGTCATCCATGTTGCCATACAAGCACAAGCGGTCGCTGATCGCCTCGGCCGATGGCCTGCCACCCAGCTTGCTGATCGCCTGCTGCACGTCAGCCACCAGCGTTGCGTAGCGGTCGGCGTCGCTGCCGGCCGACGCGCCGGGACTGCGCCCCTCCCCCTTTGACGCCAGGATGGTTGCCGCCAGCTCTCCCGGGTCCTCGCCGAGTTCATCGGCCACCCGCATCACCAGCAAGATGGTGCGCACTCTGCCCGGCGTGTAGGCGCATTGACCGGGCTGGCAGCAGCGCTCTGGTAGCGCCAGTGGCAGGGCCGTCGCCTTAGCCTCGGTCACCGCCCGCTGCCTGCCGAGAGCGCCGCCTGCCGCCGCGATGGCAGCGGCTTGACTGGCTGAAGGTCGATGACCGGCTCATCGGCCGGCACGACGAACAGCGTGCCGGTGCTGGTGATCACCACGTCCACCACGGTGCCGGGCCGGTAGCCGGCCGCACGGGCCTGGTCGCCCAGGTCGAGCCGGCCGTCAGCGTCGATCACGGCCCGCCTCATGGCTCCCCCTCGGGCGGGACGGCCAGGGCGGCAAACGGGCAGTCTGGCGCGTGGCTGATGGACGGGAACCCAACCTGATTGCAAATGCGGCAGCCTCGCGCGCCCTGACCGACCCACGGCAAGACCTCTGCCGTCTCACGCTCAGCCGACGTGAGCGCCCCCTCCAGCGCCGCAATGCGGTCTTCTGCCCGCACCCAGGCTGTATGAGCATAGTCGTCCAGGCACCCGCACGAGATGAGTTGACCACCACAGGACGGACACCGCTCCATGTCGCAGCCGGGATGGTGGTATCCACCCCGAGCAATGGCGCAGTCGTGGCACCGCTGGTCAGGCCCACCGTACTCAGGCTCGTACGGCACCGAGTCGAGCGTCTGGTTTTTCTGCTCGCCGGGAATCTCGACCGTCCTTACCGTGCAGGAATCGACCCGAATACCGGCCTGACAAGGCTGCTTGCAGCAATCCCACAGTAGCGTCACGGTGCCCGCTCCAGCGCCTCGCGCTCCTCTGGCGTGAACTCTAGCGCAGGCTCCGTCGCGTCGGCAGCCAGGGCGGCGCGGGCATAGACGGACGGGTCATCAGCGCCGCCTGCCCCGTACATGACACCATGTTCATTCCGCGACCAATTCTCAGGGTCGGCGTAAATCGCCAGCGCCCCCCGCAGCCGCGCCTCCCGGCCCTCGGCGGCCTCGGCGCGCTGCTCTGTCTCCGTCAGCACGTCCAGCACCACCGCCGTATCGCACGGCCAATCATCAGCGCACAGGCCGCAGATTCCGCACCCGACCTCGGTATGCCCTTTCCGGATCAGTGTCAGGTCCTTCACGCCGCACCTCGGAACGCCTGCAGGCTCGCCTGGGGACACTGCAAGCAGGTGATGTGGTCGCGGGTGTGCGCGCCGCCGTCTGCGAGGTTCACGGAAATCCCGCACCACGTCACCAGCTCCGTCTCTCCCGTCCAGCGCCGGAAGGCGTGAACGGTGGACGATGCCCAATGGCCGGCCTTGACCCAGACGCCGCTGACGGTGCGGCTGGTTTTCTGGTCGCGCTCATATGCGCTCACAGAAGTCGCCCTTTGATGGTCAGTTGCACGGTCTTGCCGCCTGACCATTGCTGTAGGCAATCGACGTGACACGGCTCCGTCGTCAGGATCACGTACTCGCCCGAAGGCACGAGGACCTCCTGCACGTCGCCGGTCTCCAGATCTACTGCGGTCACTTTCAGCACTGGTTTTCGATTACTCACGGGCAAGCTCCTTCTCAATCACCGGCCAGTCGGCCGGGCGCCAGACGTGGACCGTCTCGCCGGCCGCACGCAGCCGAGCGATCCACTCGCGCTGCTCGGGCGTTGTCGTGCCGTCCTGCGCCTTGAGCTCGGCCCAGATCAGGCGCTCGCCCCTGACCAGCAGCAGATCGGGCAGGCCGGCCGCGTTGCGAGGGCCTCGCCGGACCGCGCCGCAGCCCGGGCATCGGCGCGGCGCGTTCGTGGCCTGGTCGTGAAACCAGTGCCACCCGTTCCGCTTGGCTACAGCCAGAACGTGAGCCTGAAACTCACGCTCGCTGAGCGCCCCCAGCAGCACGGCGTTCGCGTCGACAGGGTCGACAGTAGCCGCGCTCACCCGTGTCTTTGCGGCGGTAGATGTTCTCCTCGGTTGCCTCATGCCCACGAGCGCACCGCCCAGTGGCCGAGATCACCGCCGAAGGGGCTTCGCCCCTGAGTACGTTCTCCCGATGTGGCACGGGATCCAGGTGCGCCCAGTTCACGCAGCGCCGAACACGGCAAAGATGATCCCGGTCGTACCCCTTCGGAATCTCGCCCACAAACCGCGAGTACGCCCAGTGGTGGGCATTCCAGGTCTTGCGCCCAACCGTGAACCGCCCGTAACCAGTTGTAGGCTCGACGTGGGCCGTCCAGAGCCAGCACGGCCCCAGACCGGCGCGATGCGCCGGAATAGGGCCGCTCTTGTCGACCTTCTCCCAGAACCGCTCTTCGGCCGGGCGCTGCTCCACCCCGAGCCGCGCGGCGGCGTAGCAGGCGCGGGAGCAATACTGCCCCTTGCCCCTGGAAACTTCGGCCGGCTTCGGCTTGAACGACCCCCCGCACTGAGGGCAGGAGGCGGGCACCGCCTTGCGGCGCATGGTACGCTGAGCCTGCATCAAGACTAGACCTCCTGGTGTCGCGCCCCGGGGTGTTACCAGCACCGCCGGGGCAACTGCGCGCCTCAATTTTACCACATCTTCCTATCTGGTAGCGCGCCAGCTCGACCACCTGGCGGTGAAAGCTCTTTTCGTCCTGGCGCGGCATCGGCTCCGTCCGGGCGTGGCGCCGCACTCCGGCTGGCTGCACACGGTTCGGCATCAGTCGGCTCCGTTCAGGGTCAGCAGCCAGTCTTGCACCGACCCGTCAGCGTGCATCTGCGGCAGTGCCACGTCCCCGCGCACCTCGTCGCCGCTCCACCCCTGCGGCCACGTGCCGATCGCGATCAGCGCCAAGATCCGCTCCTGCTCCTCAGCGTTGATGAGCCACACCTCGGGGCGGCCAATGGCACGGGCCGCATCGTTGATCTCTGTCTGGATGCCGAGCACGATGTTGAGCGCGTATCGGCGAGCATCGAACGTCAGCGGCCCGAGCCGCATCAGGTTCTTCGGGACCGTCCCATCCTTGCGGCGCTCGCTGCCATCCTTCCGCAGCCGGTACTTCGGCTGGCGTAGCTCCTTGTAAAGGGGACGCAGCCGCTTGAGCGGGGAGAGATAGGCCCACGACGCTTGCCCGAGGAGGTACTCCAGCGCCGTGTCGCGGCTGGCGAGCGGACACTGAATGCAGCCGGTGCGGGCATTGAGTTCCCGCGCCTCGTCGCCGCCGTAGACCTCGGCAATCGTGGTGGTCGGGAAGCCGAGCGGTGGCGCATCAAACGTCAGCCAGTCCCAGACGTGGCAGACGCGCCAGTGCAGAATCGGTGCAAGGGTATCTGCCACAGCCTCCGACGTGGTCTGCTGAAACCAGCCCTGGCCGCACTCTGCGCCATCTCGCCCGCACGACAGGGCGATCCGCTGATCACGCGCAGCGCTCTCTCCGACGCGGACCCCGGTGATCATCAGGATCTTCTCGCCGACCTCATGTCGGAGCGTCTGAAGGGCGCCGAGCATCGGCTCAATCTTGAGCTGGGGCGTACACCAGCGGAAGTTGTTCTTTGGCGGTGGGACGCCCCGCCCGAGCACGTAAACGAAGAATCGGTCGTCCATCGCCGGGAGCACGACCTGGGTGCGGACGCCGCGTTGCTCAAGCGCGGCGAGCGTCTCCATCGCTGCCGTCTGGAGTGGCGGAAGCTCCATGCGCGTGTCTGCGTAGAGCACGGAGAGCGTCTCAGGCTTCGGAACGCGCCCCGTCTCGATCAGGTGTACAACAGCCGTAACGGTAGCAGAGGAATCTTTGCCCCCGCTGTAGGCCACCGCCCAATGTCGGTAGGTCGCACCGTAGGCTTGGAGAGAGATGGCCGTCAGGTCCAGCGCGTCGGCCAGCGTCAGACGCTCATTCTCGAAGAGACTGACGTTCCTCACGAACGGCGCCCCTTTCGCTGGCGGTCGGCCTCGACGGCGAACTGTGCGTGGCGCTCGTCGTTGCGGCGAATGCTGTCGCCGTGCAGGCGCCCCAACAAGAGGCGCCGCTGGTCGTCCGGCAAGTTGGCGATCTGCTGCCTGAGCGCCTCCAGGTCGTCAGGCAGCGGCAGCAGTGGCGGCAGCCAGCCCATCAGCGTCGCTCCTTGCGGATGTCGATCGTGATGACCTCGCCCCGCAGGCTAGACATCGTGATCCGATGCTCGAAGACCTTGCGCCGGGACTTGATGGCGTCCTCGATCGACTCTTTCACGTCGTCGAGCATCAACTCCATGAAGGTGTCATCCCAGGCGTCGTTGCGGGCCATCAGCCTGCCGCCTCGCCGTCGATGTCGATGACGTCGTCAGTGAACTGCCCGTCTTCGTCGTCATGGTCGTAGTCGTCGTCAACCAACTCGCGCCGCTCCATCTCAGCGATCTCATCGGCCGTCATCGGCGTGCCGTCGTCATGGATCAGCACGCCAGCGCCCGTGTCCGGGTTCTCGATGTAGCCGGCCTGGGCAGCTTCCTCCCGATCCAGCTCCTGCTCGACGGCGATCTCCTCAGTCGCGAACAGGCTCGCCTGTCGGAACGCCGGCGCCACCTCCTGCAGCTCGGGCGCCCACAGGCCGTAGACCTCGACCTCAGCGCGGAAGACCTCCAGGTCGTGCGGCACGAGCGCCGGCCCGCCGCCACGGCCCGTGTTCTCGTCAACCTCAGACACCGCCGTGTGCAGCATCTCGTGGAACAGCAGCGCCTCGATCTCGCGGTCCCCGTAGCCCGCCGCTCGGCAGTGATCGGCCGCGAGCCAGACGACGAAGTGCGCCTCGCTGAAGTGCTTCAGCAGGCCAGAGGGCTTGCTGCACTTGCCGAACGTCGCCCGTCCCTTGCTCTTGCCGCCCTGCCGCTTCCAGAGGTACGTCACCGACAGGCGTCGCAGGTGGTCGAGGTGCTCGGGATGCCGCGAGATCAGCACCCGCGCCCGGTTCGCCAGCGCGCCGCTGATCTCGAAGTCGGCCTCATCCCCGAAGACGCTGTCAGTCGGCACCGTGAGCGGCTTCAGAGGCATCTCGGGCATCTCAACGGCCTTGAGCTTGGCGGGCGCCTCAGCCGGCCGCTCGATCTGCTGGTAGCCGTCGACCAGGCCGTCAGGCCCGACGCTGTACGTCGCCTCCGACGCCCGCCGGGTGTCGCCGTAGTGCGTCCAGATCCGCTCGGCCTCGGCGCTGATCAGGTCGTAGCTCGCCATGATGCCGGCGGCCTCTGCGGCCTCCCGAACGCGGCCCTTGATCTCGCCCAGCGCCATGTGCGCATCAACCTCGCCGAGCACGTCGAGCGCGGCGAGCTGCTGGGCAATCTCCTGCGGCTCAGGATCGGGGCCGCTGCGCTCGCGGACCATGCGCTCGGCCAGGGCTGCCAGCGGCGACGGCTCACGAATCGGCTCGATCTCGCTGGCCTGGAAGGATTCGAGGGTTGTGCTCTTGACCATGTGTGCCCTCCTGGGAGCTACTCAACAATTGCGACGCGAGAGCCGGCCTCGTCGCCGGCATCGACCAGCGCCCTGGCCAGGAAGTGCTGCAGGCGCCCCGAGCCAGACGGAGCGCGAACGATCAGCCCGCCGTCCGCTCCGCGCCCAACCGGCTGCAGGGGCTTGACGAGCTGATCCCAGTTCGACGCGCTCAGATCGGCGCGGAGTCGAGCCTGCGCCGCAGCGAACACCTCCGCGTCCCACGGCTTTAGCTCATCGACCTGAGCCGCGATGGGTGTCCGCGCCCCCTCCGCTTGCGGGGGGGGTTGGGGGGAGTTAACCGGGCCGGGTCCGGGCCGGGACGGGTCCGGGACGGGTCCGGGTCCGGGGGGCTGTGACTCACGCGTTACTGGCTGATCATGAAGTGGCAGTTCTTGAGCGTTACTAACGCCGTTACTCTCGGCGTTACTAGTGCCGTTACGGGCTGCATTCCTGGCCTCGGATCTGCGGCGGCGGAACTCTGCCTGTCGCTTTGCTGCAGCTTCCCGATCCCGCCGAATTTCAGCCGCTGACGGCTGAAATTCGGCGTAGTCGTGGATCATGTAGCCGCCATTCACCCGCTCCCACAGCCGCGCCTCGACCAGCTTGGTGGCCAGTGCGTCCGGCTCGCGGACATCGGCCAGCCGCCGAACCTGGGCCACCGGGATGAATCCGTCCGTGGCGTATCGGTTGGCGTAGCTCAGTCCGCAGACGTAGAGCCAGCCAGCCAGCGGCCCGGCCGCGCTCACCTTCGGGTGATCGACGAAGTCGTCAGCGAGGCGCACCCAGACCATTAGCGCCCTCGCTCCCCGTGCTCAAACCGGGCCTGCCTCGCGGTCGTGTTCGCCCTGATCAGGTCGGCGTTTCCTGCCCAACAGCGACGGATGCAGCCGCATCGCAGATACTCAAGTCGATTCCCGATCTGCCATTGCCCACAGATGAGGCACTGCAGCCAGCGCACGGGCCGGGGTGGGCGCTCATCCTCGGGGGCAACCATCCGCTCGAAGGGGTTGAAGGCCAAGCCAGTCAACCCCACGGGATGCTCGGGGAACTGGCCGCAGAACACGTAGACGAAGGTCTCACTGGCCTCAGCCAGCCGGTAGGCCTTTTCCCACGCGTCATCCCCGGACAAAATCGCGGGGCCCTTGACCTCAAGCCACACGCGCTGGTCAGGCAGCCAGAAGTCTGGCAGGTACCAGACGCCGTCCAGGTCATATCCATCCTTCTCGTACTCGAATTGCACACCGAGCGCATCGAGAAAGACCGCCCATCGGGCTTCTAGGCGGCTCCTGAATCGGTAGCCGCGGTAATAGGTCTCAATCGCCTTCAAGTCGGCCATGAGCTAGTCGCCGTCCTCGTCGCGGCTGGCGTCCAGATCGGCGAGCATCTCCATCTCGTCGATGCTGTCCACCTGGCCGATGCACGACCAGACCTCTTCGACCAGCGCCGCCATGCTGGCCTTCCTCACCTGGCTTTCAGGCCAGACCGTGTAGGCCGTGTCCCGCTTGCGCAGCTCGCCGGCCCACGTGCGGTAGTAGGCCCGCCACTGGTCTGCCGTGTACTCGCCGCCATGCTCTGGTCGTCCAGGCGCGGCGGCCTCGACGGTGACGGTCTGTGGCTGGCCGCCGCCTGTCAGCAGCACCGCCGCGTGAACCTCTGGCGTCACGTCCACCACGGGGTGTGACGGCTCACCAATGGCCTGCGAGAGCCGCCACGCCTCGGCCTTGAGCTTGGCCGACTGCACCATCTCCGACGCCTGACGGTCGCCGCTGTAGCTCAGGAAGCGACTCAGGGAGTCTGTGCGGAGCGCCGGGCTGTAGCGAGCCGTGTACTCGCGGAGGAACTGCGCGCGGCCATCATCGTCGGCCAGGGGCGTGCCATCTACGGCCGCGAAGTAGGCCGCTCTCTGCTTGGCCGCGTCGCACCGCAGGACCGGCCGCTCAGTAGTCGCTGCGCGTGGGCGCTCGACCTCGGAGGCGTGCACAGACTGATCGGCCGTGGCGCCCAGCACGCTCGGCCCCGTGTCCATGTCCTCGTAAATCGGCTCGCGGATGGTTCGCGCCATGCCAGGATCGGCAGCAAGCGCCCGCTGCGTCTGCGTGGGATCGGTGAGGATACGGCCGGTGCCGTCCACCGTGACGACCTTCACCCGCTCCATCTCGTCAAGGTCCGGCGGTGACGACAGCCCGATCATCGAGAGCACGAGCCGCCGCTTGGCCCCGGTCTCGGCCTTCGCGAAGGCGTTGGCGAGCTTCTCGCCCGTCAGCTTGTAGGAGCCGCGCTCCTTGCTGTAGCCCGTGAGCGGCACGTACTTCGACGCCTGATCGGTCACGCCGTTCGGGCGCCGCCCCTCGACCTCGCAGACGAACAGATCGCCGACGACCTCCCGCCGGATGACGCGGACGCTGATCTGGTGCTGGCGACGCAGCTGCTCGGCACACGACTTGTTGGGGTAGAGGACCAGCTTGTTGTCGAGCATGAGCCAGTCGAACGGGCGGCTCAGCGAGTTGAGGCCCAGGGACCGGCACTGCTCGAGGTAGTAGGCCACGCGCTGCTCGTTGGTGAGCTTGGCCAGATCGCCGGTGGCAAGGATGTGAGCCAGGGCGGTCGCGGCCTGCTCGGGATCGGCGGTCGTGAGGTCGCGGCGCTCATCGACCACGGCCATTGCTTGGGTGTCAGTTGCCATCGGTCTTGTCCTTCCGGTTCGGCCACTCCAGGCCGTGCGTCTTGACGTGCATGGCGCAGCGGGTACACCTGCCGCGCCCCATGTGCTTGCGCTGGTCGTCGCCGCAGATCCGACAGGCCGCGAACGCCTTCGCCCACGGCTTGCCCTCTGCCCCTGCTGGTGACGGCAGGGCCGCCACCCCCTCAGGCTTTGCCTTGACCGCCAGGGCGCCCCGCACCTGTCGCAGCCAGTGCAGCTCCTGCATGGCTGCCTCGTAGGCGGCTTTCGCCTGCTCAGCAGCGGCCTGCGTCTCGGCTGCCCGGCGCTCGGCGGCGGCCAGCAGATCGTCTGTGGCGCGGTCCCACGCGAGCGCTTCCCGCGTGGGCGTGAGCAGCCGTGGTTTCGCCGCTGGCGGGCCGTCTGGGGCTTTCAGCGCGGCCCGTGGCGTTTGAGCCGTCTCAATCGCTTTCGGCGCAGGTTCGCCCGCCAGGACGGCCAGGCGGGCCTCGCGCGGCAGGCTGTCCGGGTGGACGGGCGTCTCGCAGGTCGGGCAGGCGTAGTCTGGCCCTGAGACCAGCACGTCGCCGCTGCACGCCGTGCAGTAGCCGTCCACCACGCCCGGCGGCAGCTCGCCGTTTCGCACCAGTCGGACGTTCATGAGGCGCGCGCCAAACGCGGCATGGCGTTGAGGTTGACGGTCGTCGGCGTGACCGTCTGCACGCCGTCGAGAGGGGCCATCCTGGCGGCCCCCTTGTTCTGCAGGCACGGCCCCAGCACGTACCAGTCATCCAGATACGGCAGCAGCAGCGTCGGCTTGATCGTCGGATCGACGCCTGATCCGGGCGCACATCCCAGCGCGTACCCGAGTGTCACCCAGATGTCTGCAAGCATGGCTTCGGTCAGCAGCACGAGGCTCCGCTGCTGCTGGCTCGGCGTGCGCGACGTGACCGCTTCGGCCAGCCGGCCCACAATGGGGGCCAGATGTGGCGGGCACAGGCTCGGTATCTCGGAGAGCAGCGCTCGCACGCGGGCTGTGCTCACGGTCTTGTCCCGCATCGACTTGGCCACCAGGAGCACCAGCAGTTGGGCCTGGCCGAGCGACACTGACGACGCGCCGCCGCCGTAGCCGTCAGTCCCGAAGCGGTAGCCCTGCCGCCTGATCAGCGGCAGGCGCATGTCCACACGGATGATGTTCAGGTCGCCCTGAATCTGCCGCTCGCTCAGGTGGAACCTGTCGGACAGTTGCCCGCGCGTCAATCCAGGCTCAGCGGCGATCAACTCGGCGACGGCCCACACCCGGCGGAAGCGGTCCGCCATCAGCCGGTCGCGATTCTTGACGGGCATCACAGCCCCCCCGTGGCGCGAAGGGCCATGCTGAGGCTCTGCAGTGCGTCCTCGGCGCGCCCCATGCCATCGTTGGCCTCAACGATGCGCGCCGTGGCTCGCTGGTGCGCCCGCTGCGGGTCCGTGTACCAGTCTCGGGTGATGACCGTCTGGAGCATGGTCAGCGTGACGGCCACGTCGCGGAGTAGATCGGCAAGGCGGATAATCTCGGTCTGCGGGTCGCGAGGCCGGTCGAGGGCGTGCAGCCGTACGGGCTGCGAGTCGTCGGTGAGTGTGCGGATCGGCTCGATCATTGTCGATTCTCCGCGTTCCGTCGCTTGCAGGATCGGCAAACTTGTCGTGGGTAGCGTGGTGCGCCACAGCGGGTGCACAGCAGTCGTCGATCGATGCCGGCCGATGCCGTACCGCTGTTGCCGCCAAAACTGCCTAGGGGCACTCGTCGGCCTGATGGCGGAGGCGCCAGCAGTGCTGACAGCGCGGCAACGTACCGTGTTTCGCCGACGAGCTGCCCGCGCGCGATGATCGTTCGTGGATGCGCCATTACTGCCGCTCCCAGGGGTGCACAAAGTCGATGCCGAGCGCCTCGAAGACCGAACGCTCGGTTGGCGTGGGGATGCGCTCGCCCCATCGCCACAGTTGGAACCCGTCGCGGAACTCGCAGCCGGCTGGGAGCAGCCCGCCCTTCCGCTGCGGCGTGACAATCCGCTTGTTCCATGCGGCCGGGCCGGTGCGGATCAGAAACCACATGCCCCAGGTGTCGTGATCAGACACCGTCTGCAGATCCACACTCAGGCCGCGATACACGGCCCGCTTCAGGTCCGCCCCCCAGCACTGACGGCCGTTCTTGTCGAGCCGCTTGGCCCAGACGTCCGCCTCCACCATCTCGTCACACAGGTCGTTGAAGGCGTTGACGGGTGGGCCGTCCTCGCCGCCGAACAGGTCCGGCGTCGGGAGCAGCAGCGGCTCAATCACGAGGTCGATGTCCCCGATGTCGAGCTTCGCGCGACGAATCGAGCCGGCGATCTTGACGCTCTTGCAGGCCGGCTCCAGCAGCCGCACCAGCTCGTGCGCGATGCCGCGGGCCTCCTCGTAGGGGAGTCGAACAGTCGTGCCGCTCATTGCCCCTGCTCCACAGCCACCGGCCACAGCGCCAGCGCGAACGCCACGCCGAGCAGAAAACCGCCGAGAGCCACGTAGCCCGCGCTGATCTGGTACCAGTCCGCCAGTGCGGAGCCGACCACGATCACCAGCACCGCGCACAGGCTGTAGATCAGGAGGTCGAGCCACGTTCCGCCGCTCACGACGCCCCGCCCGTCTGACGCTGCCGCCGCGCCTGCTGCTGGTGCCAGCGGAGATCGGCGCAGAGTAGGCAGCGGCACTCGCCGCCGGCCTGGCGGTCGTGCAGCCGCGCGTACTCCCGGATCAGCTGCGGCAGCGTGTACGGCTGCCGCTCGGGGGCGAGCTTCCTGGGCCGGCCCCTCGGGGGCAACGGACGGGTCTCGAAGCTGTGCTTGTGGTCCGGGTGATTCGGCCCCGGCGCCCACCCGGTCATCGGGGACCGCCCGGCCGCGCGGTGAGCATCAGGTAGGCGATCTCCTGCCAGCGCGCCGCCGTGACCCAGACAAACACCGGGCCGAGGCGGCGACGCAGCCAGTCCGCCAGCCCCACGATCTGCTCGGGTGGCTTGTCCGTTGCCTGGCACGCCTCGGCCAGGGCCACGGACTGCGGAGTCAGCGCCGGGGCCGGAGCCATCGTCACGGGGCCGGCCGCCTGCTCGGCAGCCCGAATCCGCATGCTGACCCGCTGCGCCGCCTGCTCGGCGATCCTGGCCTCGCCAAGGGCCGCGCACCGTCGCTCGGAGTCGCCGTTCTGGCGGAAATACTCGGCGGTTTGGGACCACTCGGCAAAGGCTCGCTCGAAGTGGGCCAGGAGTACGCGCTGCCGCGCCAGACTCGCGGCGTCGTTGATGATGGTCTGGGTCATCAGCTTCGCTCCAGTCGTCGGAACGCCCGCCGTGCGGGATGCCAGAGACGGTCGATGGCCCGTGTGATCCGCCGCATCGCCTTGCAGGGGCCGAAGCGGGAGACGCGCGACGGCCGGCACCAGAAGCAATTTCGGGCGTGCTGCGTGGCCGCGCGGTCCTCAGCGTCGAGCAGACTGGCCGTCTCGACGGCGGCATCCAGGCTGTTGAGAACGTGGCGGACACGCTCGGCGCCCGCGCGGATCAGGTCGGCCTCACGCTCTGGCAGCAGGTTGGCCGGCCGGACCTGAGCGGCCACCAGCTGGTACGCGGCGTGCTCGCGGTCGAGCTGGCGCCGGTCCTCGGCGCTGTAGATGCGAAGCGCGGCGCTCATGAGATCCGCCCGTGGTAAAGACGGTGACCGCACGGATCGGCGTAGACGCACGACCCAACCTGCGTTTTCGTCATCGGCTGGTCACAGTGAGGGCAGGTGTTTG
Source organism: Chloroflexota bacterium (assembly GCA_020850535.1). Classification (NCBI taxonomy): domain Bacteria; kingdom Bacillati; phylum Chloroflexota; species Chloroflexota bacterium. The sequence goes on along the minus strand of JADZEM010000106.1, from coordinate 388 downwards.
CGGCCAACTTGGCGAAGTGAGCGCGGGCACGAGAGCCGATCTCCTCGGCCTTGACCTGGGCCTGCTCGTCAGTGAGAAACTCGGCCTTCTCGCACCTCGTGCCGCAGGGCCGGTCAGCGAAGCACGGGAACCCATACCGGCTGGTGCTCACATCGCGAATGTCTCGGTACGCGACGCCTGCGTTGCACTGATCGTTGATAATCCCGTTGAAGTTGACGCACTTGTCCCGCAGCTTGATCCAGAGCGGTCGGCGCCAGTGCTCCTGTTCCTGCGCTGTCACGGCCGCCCCCCGACATACCGAGAAACCAGAAAACCGGCGAGCATCACCGTCATGCCCACGCCGTAGACGACGCAAACGGCCTCAACGACGGTCATTCCGCACCCCCAT
>JADZEM010000105.1 GCA_020850535.1 Chloroflexota bacterium | reverse complement strand
TTGGTGCGGGCCGCGCAGGAACCTGAAGTAGGCCCAGAAGGCCACCGAGCCCAGCCCGAACACGGCCAGCAGGCCGATGACCGTCGTCATCGACGAGCGTTCCGAATCGGCCAGGTAGCCGGAGCTCGGATTGATCAGGATGTGGAAGAAGGCCAGCGCCGCAAAGCCGATGAGGCCCATCCAGTAGCGCTTGTTCCACTCGCGGACCAGCTCGCCGGGTAGGAAGCGCAAGGGCAGCATCCCGACCAGCGCTCCCTCCAGTCCCGCGACCACCGCGGTCGCGAACGCCGTCCCAAGGATGATGCTGCCGATCCCGCCACCGCCGCCCGCGCGCACGGCCGGGAGGGCAAACCAGCAGGCGATCGCCACCGCCAGTCCGGTCGTGGCGGCCATCGCCTCGAGCCGGCCCTCCTCGACACGGGTCAGTGCGCGCGTGAAGCCGAAGCCGATGATCAGGCCGTACAGGTAGCCGGGCTGGAAATCGGCCAGCCGGCTGATGATGACGCAGCCCAGCGCGATCAGCAGCGTGCCGGGCAGGGCGTCCGCCGTGACCTGCCATCCGCGCCCGCGCGAGCCGAGGATCAGCGGCACGCCATACGCGGCGAGGGTGATGAGCAGCCCCAGCGCCAGCCCGAGCAGGGTGCCGGCCGAGTCGACGTTGAAGCCGAACGTGGGATCGAGCAGGGAATACACCAGTGCGCTCAGGCCGATGAAGGTTGCCACCCCGCGCCGGCTGTGCCAGAACGCGCCCGGATCGGGCTCGCTCGTTGCTGAATCGACCGATGCGTCCTCGGCCCTATCGGCGCCGCGCGAGGGTCGCAGCCGCGCGCCGATCCAGGCCGTGATCGCGGCCACGAGCCCGCCGACCATGCGCCCCACGCGTCCGGTCACCCGGCGCCACCAGCCGGTCACCTCGGCGTAGTTCTCTTCCAGCGTGGCGTTGAACAGCGCGGCGGGGAAGGGGACCAGGAATACGACGCCGGCTGCCAGCGCCACGCTCGATGCAACCACCACCGGATCGAGATTGATCTGGTCGGGGCCGGGCACCGCGTCGCGCAGCGGGGCGCCTCCCGGCGCAGAGAACCGGTGGCCGCTCGGCGAGAAGAAGGTGAAATGCGACAGCGTGACGTCGGCACCGGGAGCGACGGTGGCCTCCCAGCTGATGCCGGCGCCGTTGTCGACCTGGGTGTCGCACAGGCAGGTGTTCGGGAACGGCTGGCCCTGCGAGATCGCCGCGTAGACCTCGGAGTAGTCGCCCTCCATGTACGTGGAGCCGGGGGTGATCGGGACCCATTGCTCGATCCTCGCATTCGACGCCTGAGAGATGACGCATCCGGGCGCGCCGTCATCCACGCGCCCGAAGCCGACATCAGAGTCCTGCAGGTAGCAGTCGGCGGCCCTGAAGAGCACGATCCGCTGCTCGGTCCCACCGGTGTTGATGACCTTGACGTCGGTGCGGTACACCTCCTCGCCGGTCACGTACGCATCGGTCTGCTCGACGCGCAACCCGCTCGTGCCCGCCTGGACGGTCGTAACGACGCGGAACGGATCCGCAGCACTGCCCGAGCCGGCGACCGGACTCTGCGACACGGGCGTCCACGGCTCAGGGCCCAGCGACAGCCACTCGGGCCCGTAGAGGCCGTCGCCGGCGGAGAGGAAGGTCCCGCACGAGCCGATCTCGTCACCGTAGAACTCGAAGGCGACATCGGCCTGGTGCGCGACCTGGCAACTCAGGTCGCCGGTGATGATGATCCGGGTCAGCGGTCCGCCCGAGGCGATCTCGATCTGTCCGCCGGCCGCAGCCGCCTGTGTGGACGTCGCCAGGATGGCGACGAGGGACACCGTGGCGACTGCCTGCAGGGTGAGCAGCAGCCGCCCCACTCCACGTCGCCAGGAACGCCCGGACCATGCCGTCCGCTGCCGCATCGCGCGCACAGTACGCGCTCGGTCGAGACCGCGTACCGCGTTTGCGCGCGACGTCTACGATGGGTTTCGGAGGACGGCATGCTGGTGGTCTCGGTCCACGATGTCGCGCCATCGACGCTGGAGCAGGTCACGTGGCTACTCGAGCGGTTGGACGTGCTTGACGTTCGGCCCAGGGTCCTGGACGTGATTCCCTGTCGCGGTGGTCACGAGGACGTGCGCTCGGACGATCGCCTGGTGAACCTGCTGCAAGCCGAGGCGGCCGCGGGCAGCGAGATCGTGATGCACGGCTACGCTCACCTGGCGCGCGACAGGACGCGGGGCGATCCATTGACGGTCCTGCGCGCACGATGGTTCGCCGCCAGAACCGCCGAGTTCGCCTCGCTCGATCGCTCCGAGATGGCGCGACGCCTGGCCGCCGGACGGGCCGCGCTGGCGGACATCGGGCTGACGGTGGACGGGTTCTGTGCGCCGGCCTGGCTGTCCACGCAAGAGTTGCCGGCGCTATTGCGCGATGCCGGGTTCGGCTACCTGGCGACGTTCACCGGCCTCTTGGAACTGGAGCGCAATCGACGCCTGTTCGTGCCCTCCGCCGGCTACGTCGGGTCGGACCGCGTCACCGAGGCCCTGACCCGCCTTGGAAGCGCCATCGGCGAGACATGGGCCGGGTTGACGCACGGCGGCCACCCGCGGCATCGGCGACTATTCCTGCACCCGAGTTCAGCCTCGACGTCGCCGGATTGCGCACGGGTGCTGCGCCGCATTGGCGAACTTCGACGGACCCACGTGCCCGCCACCAACGCGAGACTGCTCGATGCCTGAGCCCGACGTCAGCGTCATCATCCCCGCGCGCAACGAGGAGGAGCTCATCGGCAATGCCCTGCGATCGGTAGCCGATCAGCACTGGGTCCCCGCCCGCCTGGAGGTGATCGTGGTCGAGAACGGTTCGTCCGACCGAACCGACCTGGTCGTGACCGATGTGGCCGCCGCGCTGGCGCCCGCAACCATTCGCCTGGTGCGCCTGCCGAGCCCCGGAGTTGCGGCGGCCAAGAACGCCGGCGCCGCCGTGGCCGCCGGCCGCATCCTGGTGTTCATGGACGCCGACTCGCGAATGTCGGTTGGGCTGCTGGATGCCGTCATCCGACACGTGGCGGCCGGTGAGCGCAGCGCGTCCATCCGCATCACCGCGGACTCGGATGACCTCATAGACCGTGGCTTCTTCGGACTCCTGGAGTTCGGCAAGCGCCTGTTCAGGATCAGGGCCAACATGTTCGCCTGCGAACGCGCGCTGTTCAGTGAGCTGGGAGGCTTCGACGAGGAACTCAACCACGCGGAGGACGTCGAGTTCCTGCGCAGGGCGGCGAGTACCGGCGTGCGGATCGGCCACATTCACGAGGCATGGATTGCGACGTCGCCACGGCGCCTGCGCCAGGGACGGTGGCGGTCCGGGACGTTGCGCGTGTTCGGTCGCTGGGCGCTGGGCCACGTCGGTATTGGCCGGCGCTGGCCCTACTGAGGCGTCCCCCCGGGCTGGCGCTGGAGCGCACCGGCCGACAGCCAGGCGTCCACCGCGTGCAACTGGTGGCGTCCGCGGTCGAGGCGAGCTGCACCGGCGCGGGACCAGCGTGCCAGCAGCGTGCGCAGGTACCAGTCGGTGAGGCGCGACCACGGCGTGGGCCGCCCTGGATGCACGTCCCAGCCGGCGCGTCGCGCCAGCGATGCCAGCAGGGTCGTCCCGCGGTAGGCAACGGGGGCATCGCTGCCCGCCCTCGCCGCTTGAGCCGCAAGGACCCGCAGGTCGTCGGCCGCGAGGCGCATGCCCAGGCTCAGCCAATGCTCCGGAGGTAGGGAGGCGAGCACGCGGTTGTCGAGATGAATGACGCCGATGCGATCCCCGGCCCGAACCCGCGTTCCATCAAGAAGCACGACCTCTGGCCCGCGGTGACGACCGCCCTCGATGCCCAGGATTCCACCGGAGCGGATGGGACGGATGCCACGACGCCACCGGTCGATCCGCTCGACCCGCGCCAACAGCGGGAAGAGCAGTTCCTGCGCCGTGGCGCGTGATCCCGGCCTGGGGGCCATCGGCTGGTGGCCGGGCCTACCCGCGGCGCAGCAGGTGCGGCGTCAGGCGCACGGTCAGGTCGCTCTTGGGCAGGGCGCCCACGATGCGATCGACGACCCGCCCGCCGCTGACGACCAGCAGGGTGGGGATGCTGCGCGCGTCGAAGCGCGCGGCCAGCTGCGCGTTGTCGTCAACGTTGACCTTGACAACCTTCAGTTTGCCGGCGTACTCGCGGCTCAGCTCCTCCAGGATCGGGCCGACGAAGCGGCACGGTCCGCACCACGGCGCCCACAGGTCCACCAGCACCGGGACCGATGCGCGCGCCTCGATGTCGAAGGTCGCATCGGTGGCGTTGACCAGCCACGGCAGCGGTGCGTCGCAGGCGCCGCAGTGCGGCGTCCCTCGCTCGCTGGGTCGGATCCGGTTCTTGCGGCCGCAGGCCTTGCATACCAGCACCGATGCGGGCCGATCCTCAGCGGCCCCATGTTCGTTCGCCATGCCAGTAGTCTGGACCATCAGCCGAAGGCCGGCTCGAGCCCGGCCATCATCGGAAAGTGCCTGACGTTGAGGGTGAGCAGCGGGGCGTCGTACGC
>JADZEM010000104.1 GCA_020850535.1 Chloroflexota bacterium | reverse complement strand
CCGGCCTGAGCACGCGCGCCTCGCAGGCGGCGAACGGCGACGCGGTCCTGGCCGGGCAGTCGGTGAGCGCGACTGCGCCGACCAGGATCAGCAACACCGTCAGCCTCACGCCGGACTCCACGGCGGATGGGGTGCAGGGGTACGCCACGGGCGCCAACAACGCCGGCCTGTTCGGCCGCAACAACACCACCGACGGGATCGGCGTCTCGGGGGCGGCCCCCAGCGGGACCGGCGTCTTCGGCGAGAGCAGCAACGGCTTCGGGGTGGGCGGCAAGTCGGACGCGAAGTACGGCGTCTACGGCAAGTCGAACAGCGCCGAGGGCGTCTACGCCGAGTCGACCTCCTCCACGGCTGTGCGGGGCGTCAGCACGAGCGGCGTTGGCGGCTCGTTCGCCGGCGGGCTCTCGGCCATCCGCCTGGTGCCCGCGGCCAGCGGCACGGGCGCGCCGACCGCGGGCGCGCACCTGCAAGGCGAACTGTACGTCGACAGCGCCGGGACGCTCTTCTACTGCACCACGGCGGGAACCCCAGGTACCTGGCAGCAAGTCGCCCTCGGGTCGGGTGGTGGGGGCGGGATGACCAACCCGATGACCACCCAGAACGACCTCATCATCGGGGGAACGTCCGGAGCGCCGGCCCGCCTGGCGAAGGGGTCGAACGGCCAGATCTTGACCGTCAACGGTTCCGGCAACGTCGCCTGGGCCACGCCGTCTGGAGGCGGGGGCGGCGCACCGATCATCAAGACAATCAGTGCATCAGCATCGTTCACGCTGTCGGCGAACAGCACGTGGGAGGATCTCAAGGCCGAAAACCTGACCGACCCACTCCAGGTGTCAGTGACCTTGAGCGCGACCAGTGAACTCCTCTGCCTCGCGACCGTGCTGGTTCGCGGCGCGTCAGCGAACTGGCTCTCGCTAGGCTTCCGCTTCAGTCTGGATGGCACGACCTACTCGCCGGTGATGGGCGAAGGCATGAGCGCGAATGCCAACCAGACCTACATCTACATGCAGACGCTCCACGCGGTCTTCAGTGGCGTGACCTCCGGCAGTCACCAGATTCGCCTCCAGTCTAGCGACCAGACTAGCAGCCTCGACCGCGCCTTTACGATGCGCCAGTTGACGGTGCTCGTCGGCTCGGCCTGAGCCGATGAGCCATGAGTGGTGGTTTGCGCTGGCGGCGCTGCTGCTGGTGCCGCTCGACGTGGCCGTGCGCCGCGTGAGCTTCGGGGGCCGCGCCCGCCTCATAGGTGTCCGCGTCACCGATCTTACGAACAGGTCAGGGCGATTGCATGTTCGCTGGTGTTCCCGAAGCGCCACGAGACGCGCAGTCGGGGGTTTCAACCCCCGACGCGGCGGCACGACACACCCAACATGCGATTGCCCTGACGAACAGGTTGGCGCCCTGGACAGACGGCCGCCGCGCCGGTATCATCTCAGCGCTATGGCAGATCACCTTACCGACCTTCAGCAGATCATTCTTGAGACCGACGCCCTCGGCCTGACCGTCCGCGACAGCATCCGACAGGTCTCCGCGCGGGCAGGCTTCTTCGTCGGCCAGTTGCGCTACCAGGACGAGCTTCGCAAGGCCCGGGAGATCGCTGCGACGGGCGACGGTCCCGACGCTGTTGGCACCGAGGCCGCCCGCGCCTGATCGGCGTCTGGCGTGAGCGGGCATCGGCCTCGCGCCAGGCACGGCTTCTGGTGACCGTTTGACGTTGTGCTCGCCCGTCGTTCGGCGTCCCATCGGCTCGCGGCGTCGCGTGGCCCCGAAAGTGTCGGCAGTTTGACACTTCGGGCTGCTTGCGCCTGACAGCAGCCCCTTCCAAGCGGCGGTACGCTTGGTACAGCACCTGCATCTCTGATCCGCACCTATCCTGCGGATCGCGGAATCGAGCTGTACCGCCATGTACCCCGCCCATCAGCGTGATCTCGCCCCCACCACGCTCACCCGTGCCGGTCGCTGCCAGAGGATGCTCGTCCAGGCGCGCCGACGCAGGCTCGCGCCGTCTGGCGCGTGCCGGGTGCTGCTCCATCTGGTGTTCGGTGCGTTGACTCTGATGACGGCCCAGGCGCTGTACCGGCCGTCTGCCCGTGCTGGCGACCTCGCGCTCGCGCCGAGCGTCGCCTACGCCGAGCAACAGCCCGCTGGCTCGCCCGCTGTCTCCGCGCCTGCCCTGAGTGCTGGTGCCGCTGCGCCCTCGCAGCCCGCGCAACTTCAGCCGGGGCGGTCGAACGTGATGACGGATCTCAGTGCCACCATGGGGAGAACGACGCCTCCCAGTGTGACGACCTGGAGCGGCGTGGCCGGCCTGGATGTGCATCGTCGGGCAACGCCAGACCGCTCGCGGCCGCCCGTTGGCGACCTCAAGGCTGGCACGCCCATTACGGTGGTGCGCTGGGTCTCGGGCGAAGAGGTCGAGCCTCACAACGACACCTGGGCCGAGCTCTCCGACGGCACGTACGTCTACTCGACCTCCCTCAGGCGTAACGGCGAGGTGACGCCGCCCGCACTCCCCGCTGACGCCCCGACCACCGGCCGCTGGATCGACGTCAACCTGACCGAGCAAGTCGCCACGGCGTACGAGGGCCGTACCGCCGTCCGCAGCGTCCTGATCTCCTCCGGCCGCCCCGGCTGGGAGACGCCGACCGGGACGTTCGCGGTGCTCAGGCGCGTCGAGAAGGACACCATGGACGGCGCGACGCTGGTGGGCCAGGGGCCGAACGGCGCTGGCGCAAACTACAAGGTCGAGAACGTTCGCTACGTGCAGTACTTCACGGCGGACGGCGCGGCCATCCACGAGAACTACTGGCGGCGGCCAGCGACCTTCGGGATGCCCGGCAGCCACGGCTGCATCGGGATGACGCCAGCGGACGCCTCCTGGTTCTGGGGCTTCGCGACGGTCGGGACGCCGCTGGTCATCCACGAGTAGGTTCAGGCGCTAGTTCCGGAATGGCGCTCCGGCCGGCCAGTCGGGCACGTCAAGCCCGAGCATCCCGCGCATCTGCGCGCCGGCCGTCTTGTAGTAGGTGTGGAGAATCACCACATCCCAGCCGATGCAGAAGTCCTTGACGCCCTTCTCGATGTACGGGGCGGCATCGGCGGGATTGAGCAGCTCGACGCGCGGCCGAATCCCCTTCTTGAGCGCCGTCTCGATGATGAAGTTCTCAGCCTCGACCACCGCATCGTGTCGCTTGCCGTGGTACTCCTCGGCCACGCCGATGCTCATCGAGTAGTCGGACGGGCCGAACTGGACCATGTCGATGCCCGGCACTGAGAGGACGGCATCCAGGTTCTCGACGCACTCCTTCTTCTCGATCATCAGGCAGATGACCGCCTCGTCCAGGGCCTTGATCCAGGGCTTCGTGCCGACCTCCAGCACGTAGCCGGCGTCGCGGCGCATCCCGACGCCGTGGATGCCGCCCGAGCCGGGCGCTTCCGCGCGCACGGCCCTGACGCTGGCGGCGGCGTCGGCCGGCGTGCGGATGTCCGCGAAGAGCAGGTTCTGGATGCCCGCGCCGATGGCCCGGATCGTCACGAAGGTGCGCGGCTCCTGCTCGACCTTGATCATGCCGCTGAAGTTCGGGAACAGGTCGATGGCCCGTCCGATGTTGTCCAGGCTGTGCAGGTCGTAGGCCCCGTATTCGGCCACGAACTCCACGTAGTCGAACATGCCGCTGTTACCGATCAGCTCGATGATGGCCGGGTCGTCGATGGCGGCGTGGGTGCCGATGCTCGGCTTGCCCTCGCGGATCAGCTCACGGAGACGGTTCTTTCGCATGTGTACCCCTTGTGCGACGCAGCGTCCTGCCGCTCAACGGTACCCTACTTGCTGCCGGCCTTGAGGCCGCTCCCGCCGAGCATCACCACGTTGACGTCGTCGGCTCGCAACTGGCCGCTTGAGAGGAGATTTCGCGCGCCGGCCAGCGTCAAGGCGCCCGTCGGCTCGACGTACAGCCCCTCCAGCGCAAGGTCGCGCTGGGCGGCCAGGATCTCCTCTTCGGAGGCGATTGCCGTCCCGCCGCCCGTCTCGCGGAGCGCGTACAGGATCTCCTTGCGGCGGATCGGCCGGCCGGTGGCCACGCCCTCGGCGACCGACTTGCCCGGCACGACGCCCGCGATGTCCTCGGCGCCCGCCTGGAACGCCGCGTGGATCGGCGCGGTGGCTGCCGCCTGGACGGCGTAGAGGCGCGGCATGCGGTCCAGCTCGCCGGCCTCGACAAGGGCCCGGAAGGCGTAGAACGACCCCAGCAGCGAGCTGCCCAGGCCCACCGACACGATCAGCGCATCGGGGGCCTTGAACCCAAGCTGCTCCCAGAGCTCCCAGCCGAGCGTCTTCATGCCCTCCACGAACAGCGGCTGCCAGTTGTGGCTGGCGTAAAATCGCCGTGTCGCGGCCTCCTGCACCGCTGTGGCGGTGTCGTCGCGGGAGCCGGGCACCCGCACGAGGCGTGCGCCGTGCGCGCCGATCTGCGCGAGCTTGCCCGGCGAGGTGCTCTCGGGGGTGTAGACCTCGCAGTCCAGCCCGGCCCGGGCGGCGTAGCAAGCCAGCGACGCCCCGGCGTTCCCAGACGAGTCCTCCACCACCTCGCGCACCCCGAACTTGAGCAGCGCGTTCGCCAGCACCGCCGACCCGCGATCCTTGAACGAGCCGCTCGGCATCAGGTACTCGACCTTAAGCTGGAACGGGGCCGCGCCGCGCAGGCCCGGCAGCAGCGGCGTCATGCCCTCGCCGAAGTAGGCCACGGCGTCAGCCTGCTCGATGGGGAGGGCCGCATCGTAGCGCCACAACGAGCGCTCCTCGGTGCGGATGTCGGCGCGCCGGAGCAGCGGCGCACCGTCGTAGTTCAGGTAGCTGCCACAGGTGCAGCGCCAGACCGGCGCCTGGTCAGGCTCGCGCCGGCCGCAGGCAGGACAGAGATACATCGCCAGTCCTCAGATATGGGGCCCTCACCCCCGACCCCTCGCCCTGTGCGCGGGCGAAGGAGACACGTCACGGCGTCTCGGTTTTCCACACACCGGGGTGGTGCCATCTCGGCCAGACTGCTCCCCCTCTCCCGCGCACAGGGAGAGGGGGCCGGGGGGTGAGGGCCCCCTTCCTGACTCAAGGGGTGAGGGCGATCGTACCGCCTCAGCCCTTGACTCGCCGTAGTGCCCGCTCGGCCGCTTCCAGCGTCCGGGCCACGTCCGCCTCGTCGTGGACGGTCGACATGTACATTTTGCTGCCTGGGTTCATCAGGATGCCCTCGCGCACCAGCTCCACGCCGAACGCGTAGGTCAGCTTCGCATCGCCCTTCGCCAGCGTGCGCGCGTCGGTCACCTCGTGCTCGGAGATCAGCGGCTGGAACACTGAGGCCTCGCCGGGCGCCTGCATCGGCACGCCGAGCCTCTTGCCGACCTCGACCAGCCCATCGCGGACCATGTTGCCGATCTTCCGCAGACGGTCGTGGGTGCCCGGCTCGGAGAGCACGTTGAGCGTCGCGAGGCCGGCCGTCGCCGCGACCGGGTTCCCCGAGAGCGTCCCGCTGATCTGGACGTAGTTCGGCTCCTTCGAGTTGCGCGGGTCGCACAGGGCCATGATGTCAGCCCGACCGCCGATGGCCGCCAGCGGATGGCCGCCGCTCACCGCCTTGCCGAACGAGGCGATGTCACACTCGACCTCGTAGTACTCCTGCGCGCCGCCCGGGGCCAGCCGGAAGCCGGTGACCACCTCGTCCAGCATCATCGGGATGCCGTGATCCTTGGTGATCTGGCGAATGCCCTGGAGGAAGCCCGGCTTCGGCACGATGGTCCGCTGGAGCGGCTCGATGATGACGGCCGCCAGCTCGTCGGCATGCTGCGCGATGATCCGCCCCGAGGTCTCCAGGTCGTTGAACGGCGCGATCAGCACCGTCTCGTCCAGCACCTTCGGGATGCCTGCCGATTCTGGCCGGCCGTACGGGTAGTTCGGCTCGCCCTTCGGCGAGACGGAGTACTGGGCGTAGTCGCCCACGCCGTGGAAGCCGCCCTCGAATTTGAGGATCTTGTCGCGGCCCCGGAAGGCCCGCGCCAGCCGCAGCGCAAACGAGACGGCCTCGTTGCCGGTGCTGACGAACCGGACCCGCTCGACGCACGGCGACATCTGGCAGATCCGCTCGGCGAGACGGATGGCCTGCTCGGTGGCGATGTAGAACGTCGATCCGCGCGTGAGCTGCTCGGTGACCGCCGCCGTCACGGCCGGGTGAGCGTGCCCGATGAGCATCGGTCCCGAGCCAAGGACGTAGTCGACGTACTCACGGCCATCGACGTCGTACAGCTTGCTGCCGCGCCCTTCCCGCACGATGAGCTGCACGTCGTCCGGCAGGCGGAAGTAGCCAAGCGTGCCGCCCGGCATGACCTCGTGAGCGAGCGCGAGCAGGCTGGTGTGCTCGGCGGATCGGGCGGTGACATCGACAGCCATGCGGGGCCTCCAGGGTGCGCGCTCCAGGGGAGAGCAAGGGTGTCAGATGCCGGCACTGTAGCACAGCGGACGGTGGGTCATAGGTCGTGGATCGTGGGTCGTGGATGAGGGGTCACAGGGAAGAGACAGCCGCCCTCCCCACGACCCATGCCCGCGACCCGAAAAAGAAAGCCCCTCTCCCGCGCACAGGGAGCGGGGCTTGGGGGTGAGGGCCGTCATCAGCGCTGTGCGCGTGTGGTCCTTCCCTCGGCTAGCTCTTGAAGTAGTACGTGGACGAGAGCGCTGCGCCCGGCGTGCGTGCCCGCGTCACCCACGAGTACCGGTCCGGCACGTTCCCCATCTTGTTGTTGATGACCCGCACGTACGGGAAGAACCCGCAGGTGCCGATCACCCACTGTTGATCCACGATCAGCTTCTTCAGCTCCTGCCCGAGCTTGTTGCGCTCGGCGGTCTCCAGGCCGGCCGCCTTGCGGAGCATGTCGTACGCTTTGAGCAGCTCTGGATCCTCCGGAGCCTTCCCCTGCGCCCCGCCAGAGGCGTACCAGGTGGCGTAGAGCGTGCCGCTGAACGGCTCGTTCGGCTCGGCCGGCATGTCGTGGCGCGGCCACATGAAGATGTCGGCATTGCCGCCGCCCCAGACGTACATCTGGTGGGCGTTCGTCTTCGCGGTGCGGTCGGCCAGGCTCCGCTCCGTGTCCTTGATGTCGAGCTGAATGCCGATCTTCTTCCAGTGCTGGGCGACCATCTCCATCATCTGCGCGAACGGCAGGAAGGCCGCCGCGACGGTGATGACTTCCAGGCGCAGCCGCTGGCCGTTGTCCGTGCGGACGCGGAACCCCTCGGCATCCTTCTTGGTCAGGCCGATCTTGTCCAGCAGCTCGTTCGACTGCTTGATGTCGAGGGATGACCACTTGGTGCGCCACTCGGGGCCGGCGTTCTCGGGCGAGGCGTCGTCCGACATCAGCGAGCTTGGCACGGCCAGCCCGAGGAAGAACGCCTCGTTCAACTGGTCGCGGTCCATGCCCATCGAGAGCGCGCGCCGGAACTCGACGTTCGTCAGCCACTTCCGGATCTCCGGATCGGCGTCGAACGACTGGTTGATGTGGATCGCGGCGGCGGCGGCGTCGGTCTGGGTGTCCAGGACGACCTTGTAGTTGCCCTTCTGCTGGTTCTCGAGGAAGACGGGCAGCTTGGTGGCGTCCATGTGGCGGCCCATCTCGTCGAACTCGCCGGCGATGGCGCGGAGGTTCGCAACCTCCAGGTTCTCGGCAAGCGTGAGCTGGATCTTGTCGATGTAGGGGAGCTGGTTGCCCTCGGTATCGACGTGCCAGAAGTACGGGTTGCGCTCCAACGACCAGACCGGCGTGTTGATCGGGGTGACGGTCTTCCAGGCCGAGACGACCGGCACCTCCACGTTGAGCTGGTAGTTGGTCTTGAACTTGAAGAGCGACAGCGGGTTGTCGACCTTCGCCTCGGCAACGAGCTGATCGAGCTTCGCCTTCTCCACGTACTTGGGGTGGAACTGCTTCAGGTAGTGGGCCGGGGCGTACGGGCCGCCGAAGCTGTTGAAGCTGGTGCCGCCCAGAGCGTAGCCGGCGCCCGTCATGGTGAACGCCGAGAGGATGTCCACGAACATCGGGTACGGCTCGGGGAACTGGAATTCGACGGTCGTCTCGTCGATCTTGACCAGTTTGCCGGGCTTGCCGTTGATCGACATCTCGGGCGTGCCGACCGGCACGAAGTCCTTGAACGAGTACATGTCGTCGAACCAGAACACCCAGTCGTCGGCGGTGAACGGCTGGCCGTCCGACCACTTCATGCCCTTGCGGAGGCTCAGGCGGATGTTCTTGGCGCCGTCACGCAGCTCCCAGGACCTGGCGACGGCCGGGACCAGCTTGTAGCCGGTGTAGTCGACGTGGATCGGCTTTTCGTGGCCCATCACCCGGTTGAAGTTCTCGCCATCGGCCGGGCCGGTGAAGGCGCGCCGCCACATGCCGCCGTACTTGCCGGTCTCGCGGAGCGGCTTCACGACGAGCGGCTCCTCGGGGAGGCGCTGCTCGACCGGCGGCAGCTTGCCGGCCTTGACCAGCTCGGCCAGCATCGGCGCTTCGGCCAGCTTGGCGGGCCGTTTCGCCTCGGGCTGGATGACCGCGCCCTCGATCTTGCCGATCAGCTGCGAGCCGAGCTTCGCCTCGGGCTTGCCGGAGGCGGCTGGCGGCGCGGCGGCCGGCTTGGCGGCCTCGGCCGGCTTCGCGGCGGCGGCCGGGGCCGTCGTCGCCGCTGGCGCGGCTGGCTTGGCGGCCTCGGCCGGCTTCGCCGCCTCGGTTGGCTTGGCGGCAGCGGCTGGCGCCGTGGTCGCCGCCGGTGCGGCTGGCTTGGTCTCAGCCGGCTTGGTAGCCGGCGCGGCAGGCGCGCACGCGGCGAGCAGGCCCACCCCGGCCACGCTCAATCCGACGCGCAGGAAGCCTCGCCGCGACACTGATCCAGGATGCAACATGCGCTTCCCCTCCAGGGAGCAGGGTGACAGCTGTGCTGGCTGTCACGGTAAGCACGACGCACGGTCAGACGATACCGTGCGTGCCGAACGTATAGATGAGTCTGGACCCCGCGTCAAGCGATCGCCATCCCCGTCCAGGGCGATCGCATGTTGATGTCGTCGTGCCGCCGCGTCGGGGCTTGAAAGCCCCGCCTACCATCCTGCAGTCGCTGCGCGACGCTCCAGTCTCGCCTGTTGCTGCCGTTCCCGGTGGCCGTCGCGCAGCGACGGCGTGACTGTAGGCGGGGACTTCAGTCCCCGACCGCCCGTTCCATGATGCTTCGGGGACACCAATGAACAGGCAATCGCCCTGCCGGCTGCTACCAGTGCAATCGTATGTTGATGTCGTCGTGCCGCCGCGTCGGGGCTTGAAAGCCCCGCCTACGATCCTGCAGTCGCTGCGCGACGCCCCGGTCGCACCAGTGCCTGCCGTTCCCGACGGCCGTCGCGCAGCGACGGTGTGACTGTAGGCGGGGGTTTCAACCCCCGACCGCCCGTTCCATGATGCTTCGGGGACACCAATGAACATGCAATCGCCCTGCACTCCCGTCAAGCCGTCGTGTGATCTCATGAAGCGGCCTGGAAACCGCCCCGGGGCGGGCAGATCGTGGCGGGCAAGCGAAAACCCTCACCTGGGCCTCGCATCCGACAGGATGCTTGCGTGTTGTGAGGGCTTCGCTGCTGTGCCAAGCCGGTGCCCGCCGGCCGGGCCGGCGAACAACGGCGCGATGCTAGCTCTTGAAGTAGTACGTCGGCGGGAGCGCCGCGCCCGGCGTCCGGTTGCGGGTCAGCCAGACGTACCGATCCGGCACGTTGGCGATCTTGTTGGAGATCACGCGCAGCGTCGGGGTGAAGCCGACGGTCCCGATCACCCACTGCTGATCGACGATGATCTTCTTCAACTCCTGGCCGAGCTTCGCCCGCTCGGCGGTCTCGACGCCGAAACCCTTCTTGAGGATGTCGTACGCCTTGAGCAGCTCCGGATCCTCCGGCTTCTTGCCGGACTGCCCGTTCGAGGCGTACCAGGTGGCGTAGAGCGTGCCGCTGAACGGCTCGTTCGGCTCGGCGGGCATGTCGTGGCGCGGCCACATGAAGATGTCGGCGTTGCCGGCGCCCCAGACGTACAGCTGCTGCTCGTTGGCGGCCACCTGCTTGAGCGACAGGTTCCGCTCGGTGTCCTTGACGTCGAGCTGGATACCGATCTTCTTCCAGTGCTGCGAGACCATCTCCATGATCTGACCGTACGGGATGAACGCGGCGGCCACGGTGGTGACGGTGAGGCGCAGGAGCTGGCCGTTGTCGGTCCGCAGGCGCATGCCCTGCGGGTCCTTCTTGGTCAGGCCGATCTTGTCCAGCAGCTCGTTGGCCTGCTTGAGATCGAGCGTGGACCACTTGGTCCGCCACTCGGGGCCGGCGTTCTCGGGCGAGCTATCCTCCGACATCAGCGAGCTGGGGGTGCCCATGCCCAGGAAGAACGCCTCGTTGATCTGGTCGCGGTCGATGCCCATCGAGAGCGCCCGCCGGAACTCGACGTTGGTGATCCACTTGCGGATCTCGGCGTCGGCCTCGAAGCTCTGGTTGATATGGATGCCTGCAGCCGAGGCGTCGAAGCCCGGGTCCAGGACGACCTTGTAGTTGCCCTTCTGCTGGTTCTCGAGGAAGACCGGCAGCTTGGCCACGTCCATGTGGCGGCCCATCTCGTCGTACTCGCCGGCGATGCCGCGCAGGTTCGCCACTTCGAGGTTCTCGGCCAGGGTCAGCTGGATCTTGTCGATGTACGGCAGCTGGTTGCCCTCGGTATCGACGTGCCAGAAGTACGGGTTGCGCTCCAACGTCCAGTTCGGGGTGTTGATCGGCGTGACCGTCCGCCAGGCCGACATCACCGGCAACTCGACGTTGAGCGCGTAGTTGTACTTGAACTTCAGCTGGGCCACCCAGCTGTCCATGCCGGCACTCTTCGCCTGGGCGTCGAGCTTCTCCTTGCCGCCAGCGTACTTGGGCAGGAACTGCTTGATGTAGTGGGCCGGTGCGTATGGCCCCATGAACGACCACTGGGTGCCGCCGAGCGCGAGACCGCTCCCCATCTGGGTGAAGGCGGAGAGCACGTCCACGAACATCGGGTACGGCTCGGGGAACTGGAACTCGACGGTCGCCTCGTCGATCTTCACCATCTTGCCGGGCTTGCCGTTGATCGACATCTCGGCGGTGCCGACGGGGACGATGTCCTTGTCCGAGTAGATGTCCTCGTACCAGAACATCCAGTCGTCGGCGGTGAACGGCTGGCCGTCCGACCACTTCATGCCCTTGCGAAGGTTGAGGCGGATGACCTTCCCGCCGTCCTTCAACTCCCAGGACTTGGCGACGGCCGGGACCAGCTTGTACCCCGTGAAATCGACGTGGATCGGCTTCTCCGAGCCCATGACCCGGTTGAAGTTCTCGGTGTCGCCGGGGCCGGTGAAGGCGCGCCGCCAGGTGCCGCCGTACTTGCCGGTCTCGCGGAGCGGCTTGACGACCAGCGGCTCCTCGGGGAGGCGCTGCTCGATGGGCGGCAGCTTGCCAGCCTTGACCAGCTCGGCCAGCATCGGCGCCTCGCTCAGCTTGGCCGGGCGCTTGGCCTCAGGCTGGATGACCGCGCCCTCAACCTTGCCGATGAGCTGCGCGCCGAGCTTGCCTTCCGGCTTGCCGGACGCGGCAGCCGGCGCGGCCGGCTTGGCGGCCTCGGCTGGCTTGGCAGCAGCGGCCGGAGCGGTGGTGGCGGCCGGCGCAGCTGGCTTGGCGGCTTCGGCCGGCTTGGCCGCCTCGGTTGGCTTCGCGGCGGCAGCCGGAGCCGTGGTCGCAGCAGGTGCGGCGGGCTTGGTCTCGGCCGGCTTGGTAGCCGGCGCCGATGGCGCGCAGGCAGCCAGCAGGCTGACACCGGCCATCCCCAGGCCGACGCGCAGGAAGCTGCGCCGCGACAACGATCCAACGATCGACATCAGGTCTACCCTCCCGGTAGCAGCGTGACGGCAACCCTTGCCATCAGCGTGAACCATGCCCGCCCGGCCTGACTCTGCCGCGCGTGCCCAAACGATATAGCCTAGTCTGAGGCTCCCGTCAAGCGTTGCCGTTCTGGTCCGGACACGCTGGTCTCTCCTGGGTGCAAACGGCGTTCATGACCGGCCGTGCTCAGCCTCTCCGCGAAGTTTGGCCGTGCACTTGCGAGCGCCTGACTGGCCTGCGTGAGTATGCGGTGACAGGCGTTGTCACCGCACCCCGGCCGCTCGCTGACCGATGAGGCAGGGCAATTGTATGCTCGTTCGTGTTCCCACATCGTCGTACGACGCGCAGACGGGGCTTTCAAGCCCCGACGACGCTGCGCGACCTGCCCGACGTGCAATCGCCCTGACCGATGAGGGTCAGTTCCTGAACAAGAGGGTCAGCTCTTGAAGTAGTAGGTTGTGGGCTGCGCCGCGCCCGGCGTCCGCGCGCGCGTGACCCAGGCGTACCGCTCGGGCACGTTGCCCAGCTTGTTGCTGATGACGCGCAGCACCGGGTAGAAGCCGACGGTCCCGATCACCCACTGCTGCTCGACGATGTGCTTCTTCAACTCCTGCCCGAGCTTGTTCCGCTCGGCGGTTGGCAGGCCGGCCGCCTTCCGAAGCATATCGTACGCCTTGTGCAGCTCGGGATCGTCGGGCCGCTCGCCCTGCGCGCCGTTGGAAGCGTACCACGTCGCGTAGAGCGGCCCGCTGAACGCACCATTGTTCGGCTCGGCCGGCATGTCGTGGCGCGGCCACAGGAAGATGTCCGAGTTGCCCCCGCCCCAGACGTACAGTTGCTGCTCATTGGCCGCCACCTGGCGCAGCGAGAGCGTCCGCTCCGTGTCCTTGACGATGGCGTCAATGCCGATCTTCTTCCACTGCTGGGCAACCATCTCGGCCATCTGCCCGAAGGGGATGAACGACGCCGCCACCGTCGTGATCTCGATGCGGAGGCGCTGGCCGTTGTCCGTGCGGACCCGGAACCCTTCGCCGTCCTTCTTGGTCAGCCCGATTTTGTCGAGCAGGGCGTTGGACTGCGGCAGATCGAGCACGGACCATTTCCGCCGCCATTCCGGCCCGGCGTTCTCGGGCGAGGCGTCCTCACCCATCAGCGAGCTGGGGGTGCCCATGCCCAGGAAGAACGCCTCGTTGATCTGGTCACGGTCGATGCCCAGCGAGAGCGCCCGCCGAAAGTCCACGTTGGTCAGCCACGTGCGAACCTCGGGATCGGCCTTGTAGCTCTGGTTGACGTGCAGTGCGAACGCCGCGGACTCGGCCTGGAGGTCCAGCACGACGCGGTAGTCGCCCTTCTGGCGGTTGTCGAGGAAGACCGGCAGCTTGGCCACGTCCATGTGCCGGCCGATCTCGTCGTACTCGCCGGCGATGGCCCGCAGGTTCGCGACCTCCAGGTTCTCGGCCAGCGTCAGCTGGACCTTGTCGATGTACGGCAACTGGTTGCCGTCGGTGTCGACCTGCCAGAAGAACGGGTTCCGTTCGAGCGTCCACGACGGGGTATTCAGCGGCGTGACCGTCTTCCAGGGGGTGATGACCGGGACATCAGGGTTCAGGGCGTAGTTGTTCTTGAACTTGAGCTGTGCGAGCCAGCCGTCCATGCCGGCCGCCTTCGCCAGCTCGTTCGCCTTGTCCACGCCGATGTACTTCGGGTGGAACTGCTTCAGGTAGTGGGCCGGCGCGTATGGCCCCATGAAGCCGCCGTACTGGGTGCCGCCGAGCGCATGGCCGCCGCCGATCTGCGTGAACCCGGACAGCACGTCCACGAACATGGGGTACGGCTCTGGGAACTGGGCCTCGACGGTCAGCTCGTCGATCTTGACGAACTTGCCCGGCTGGCCGTTGATCGTCATCTCGGGTGTGCCGACGGGCACGATGTCCTTGTTCGAGTAGAGGTCCTCGAACCAGAACACGAAGTCGTCGGCGGTGAACGGGTGGCCGTCAGACCACTTCAGGCCCCTGCGAAGGGTGAGCCTAATCGTTTTCGCGTCGTCACGCAGCTCCCAGGCCCTGGCCGCGGCCGGCACGATCTTGTACCCCGTGTAGTCGACGTGCAGCGGCTTCTCCGCGCCCATCACCCGGTTGAAGTTCTCGACATCGCCCGGCCCGGTGAACGGCCGCCGCCACGTCCCGCCGTAGGTGCCGACGCTGTGCAGCGGCTTCAGCACCAGCGGCTCCTCAGGGATGCGCTGCTCGACCGGCGGCAGCTTGCCGGCCTTGACCAGCTCGGCCAGCATCGGCGACTCCCCGAGCTTGGCCGGGCGCTTCGCCTCGGGCTGGATCTCCGGCCCCTCGACCTTGCCAATCAGTTGCGAGCCGAGCTTCGCCTCAGGCTTGCCGGACGCGGCTGGCGGTGCCGCGGCTGGCTTGGCGGCCTCGGTTGGCTTCGCGGCAGCGGCTGGCGCGGCTGCCGCCGGCTTGGCGGCCTCGGTTGGCTTCGCGGCGGCAGCCGGGGCCGCCGGCGCGGTTGTCGCAGCGGGCGCCGCGGGCTTGGTCTCGGCGGGCTTCGTCGCCGGGGCGGCCGGGGCGCAGGCCGCGAGCAGGCTCACCCCGGCCACACTCAGGCCGACGCGGAGGAAGCCGCGCCGCGTCAGGTATCCGTGATCTGTCATTCCCTCTTCCCTCTCCAGTTGCGCCCGGCCACGACGGTCGAGCGCTGCAAGGCACAAACGATTTTGCAGCGCGCTGTGCGCTTCTTCGTGGGTTCCTTCTGCCCTCCTTCTGCCGTCGGAGTCCTGGTCTGACGGCCGGCCGGCCATGGTAACGCGAGAAGAGGTCTGACCGCCGAAGCGATCAGGCCTCTCCCATGCGCGGAACCTGAGTGTACGGGGGACGGGGTGTCTCCCGGCACGTCAGCTCTTGAAGTAGTATGTCGACGGGTGCACGTGCCCGGGCGTCCGGTTCCGCGTGCGCCACCCGTACCGGTCCGGCACGTTCCCCAGCTTGTTGCCGATGACCCGCAGCACCGGCGAGAAGCCGACGGTGCCGATCACCCACTGCTGATCGACGATCAGCTTCTTCAACTCCTGCCCAACCTTGGCGCGTTCGGCCTGCTCCAGCCCGGAGCCTTTCCGCAGCAGCTCGTACCCCTTCAGCAGCTCGGGGTCTTCGGGCTTCTTCCCGGCCGTGCCACCAGAGGCGTACCACGTGGCGTACTGGGTGCCGCTGAACGGCTCGTTCGGCTCGGCGGGCATGTCGTGGCGCGGCCACATGAAGATGTCGGCGTTGCCGCCACCCCAGACGTACAACTGCTGCTCGTTGGCCGCCACCTGCTTGAGCGAGAGGTTCCGCTCGGTGTCCTTCACGTCGAGCTGAATGCCGATCTTCTTCCAGTGCTGCCCGACCATCTCCATCATCTGGGCGTACGGCAGGAACGCTGCTGCCACGGTGGTGACCGTGATCCGCAAGACCTGTCCGTTGTCGGTCCGCAGGCGCATGCCCTGGGGATCCTTCTTGGTCAGGCCGATCTTGTCCAGCAGCTCGTTGGCCTGCTTGAGATCGAGCGTGGACCACCTGGTCCGCCACTCGGGGCCGGCGTTCTCGGGCGAGCTGTCCTCGGACATCAGCGAGCTGGGCGTCGCCATGCCCAGGAAGAACGCCTCGTTGAACTGGTCGCGGTCCATGCCCATCGAGAGCGCGCGCCGGAAATCGACGTTCGTCAGCCACTTCCGGATCTCGGGATCGGCGTCGAAGCTCTGGTTGATGTGGATCGCCACCGCCGCCGCGTCGGACTGGAGATCCAGCACGACCTTGTAGTTGCCCTTCTGCTGGTTCTCCAGGAAGATCGGCAGCTTGGCCACGTCCATGTGGCGGCCCATCTCGTCGTACTCGCCAGCGATGGCCCGCAGGTTCACGACTTCCAGGTTCTCGCCCAGGGTCATCTGGATCTTGTCGATGTACGGCAACTGGTTGCCGTCGGTGTCCACGCCCCAGTAGTACGGGTTCCGCTCCAGCGACCACAGCGGCGTGTTGATCGGCGTGACGGTGCGCCAGGGCGTGATGACCGGGCACTCGGGGTTCAGCGCGTAGTTGTTCTTGAACTTGAGCAGGGCGATGAAGCCGTCCATGCCGGCCGCCTTCGCCATCTCGTTCGCCTTGTCCGCGCCGATGTGCTTGGGGTGGAACTGCTTGATGTAGTGGGCCGGGGCGTATGGCCCCATGAAGCCGCCCCACTGGGTGCCGCCGAGCGCATGGCCGCCACCCATCTGCGTGAACGCTGACAGCACGTCCACGAACATCGGGTACGGCTCGGGAAAGCGGAACTCGATGGTCGTCTCATCCACCTTGACCATCTCGCCGGGCTTGCCGTTGATCGACATCTCGGCGGTGCCGACGGGCAGGATGTCCTTGTTCTTGTAGAAGTCCTCGTACCAGAACACCCAGTCGTCAGCGGTGAACGGCTGGCCGTCCGACCACTTCATCCCCTTGCGGAGGCTCAGGCGGATGACCTTCCCGCCGTCCTTCAGCTCCCAGGATTTGGCGACGGCCGGGACGATCTTGTTCCCGGTGAAGTCGACGTGGAGCGGCTTCTCGGCGCCCATCACGCGGTTGAAGTTCTCCCAGTCGCCGACGCCGGTGAAGCCGCGCCGCCACATGCCGCCATACTTGCCGACCTCGCGCATCGGCTTGAGGACCAGCGGCTCCTCGGGGATGCGCTGCTCGACTGGCGGCAGCTTGCCGGCCTTGACCAGCTCGGTGAGCATCGGCGCTTCTCCGAGTTTGGCGGGCCGTCTGGACTCCTGGATCTCCGGTCCCTCGATCTTCCCCACAAGCTGCGCGCCGAGCTTCGACTCTGGCTTGCCAGATGCCGCCGCCGGCGCGGCAGCCGGCTTGGTGGCCTCGGCCGGCTTCGCCGCGGCGGCTGGCGCAGCGGTTGGCGCTGCCACCGCCGGCTTCGGGGCCTCCGTAGGCTTCGCAGCGGCAGCCGGGGCCGCTGGCGCTGTGGTCGCGGCGGGCGCCGCGGGCTTCGTCTCGGCGGGCTTCGTCGCAGGTGCGGCCGGCGCGCAGGCTGCGAGCAGGCCGACGCCGGCAATGCTCAACCCCACGCGCAGGAATCCACGCCGCGACACTCCGGTGTCTGCCATGTCGACTACCCTCCTCGGTAGGTACGGACGGCACACATTGCCGTCCAGACAGGGCGCCACCCTGGCGGCCATTGCCAGGCGAATATGACGGATGTAACATGACCGGCAGATCCCGTCAACAGTTGTGAGCGCGCATGTGGTGTGAATTCTGGTTGCCACCTGCGCTCACACGGTTTAGCCGGCAGCCGCTAGGCTCCGCCCCAGGTTCGCAGCAGGTCAGGCAGCTCGCGCAGGTCGCGGATGACGGCGGTTGGGGCAACCTCCTCGGGGCGCGGCCACGGGCGGTTGTTCGCCTTCCAGACGGCCCGCATCCCGACGCCGAGCGCCCCGCCGACATCGTCCAGCAGACGGTCGCCGATCATCACGCAGGCGGCCGGCTCGACGTTGAGCAGGCCGGCGACGGTCTGGAAGACCGTCGGGTGCGGCTTGGAATGGGGCAGATCTGAGGTGTAGACCAGCTCGTCCAGCAGGCCGGCCAGACCGTGCGCCGCGAGGTCGGCGTTGTGCCAGTCTGCTGCCCACCAGGTGTTGGAGAGCAACCCCAGCGGATAGCCGCGCGCTCGCAGCAGCGTGAGCGTCTCGCGGGCGTCTGGCTCCAGCAGCGCCCAGCCGTCCACGGCACGGGCGTAGCCGTCGAGCGCGGCGAGCAGCTCGGCTTCGTGGACGTGCCGCCCCAGCCGGTGGAAGCCGTCGCGCAGGACGCCAGAGGCCGGACCGCTCCAGTGCTCGTCGTCCACGCGCTTCCAGTGCGCCAGCTCGGCGGCGCGCATGGCGGCGGTGTACACCTCGCGCGTGGGCCAGTCTGCCCGGGGCAGGGCCGCCATCAGGGCGTCCCAGGACAGTCCCCAGCGGCGCGGGCTGTCCTCCTCCCAGTCCGGCCAATCGACCAGGGTGCCGCCCAGGTCGAAGATGACGGCGCGCGGCGGTGGCTGTCGGTCGTCGCTCATGGGCCGAGAGGGTACAGGATGTGCCGGGCTGCGTGTCCACCAGCCGGCTAAGGGTCTGTCACGAAATAACGGTGCCAGCCGTGCGAGAATGTGGTCGGATCCGGTAGTTCCAGTCACCGTGGAAGGGGTGCCGTTCGAGGTTGATGCTGGCGAACTCGGCATCGGTGACCTTG
>JADZEM010000103.1 GCA_020850535.1 Chloroflexota bacterium | reverse complement strand
GCGCGACGGCCGTCGGGAACGGCAGGCACTGGTGCGACTGGAGCGTCGCGCAGCGACTGCAGGATCGTAGGCGGGGCTTTCAAGCCCCGACGCGGCGGCACGACGACATCAACATGCAATCGCCCTGCGACGCACGGTTGCTCTCTTGAGGCCGCCGCCTCGCATCTGGCGGCCCATGATGCAGGGGCGGACTCCGTCAGGTCTGCCGGAAGGCGATGGTCACCGGGCTGCCGATCTCCAGCGTCTGCCCCGTGGGCGTGAGCGTGCCGCGCTCCGTATCGACGCGGAACGTCACCACCGTGTGCGACGCCTGGTTGGCGGCGTAGAGGAACGTGCCGGTCGGGTCGAAGCTGAAGAAGCGAGGCTGCGCGCCCTGGGTCGGCTCCCAGCCGATGGGCGTCAGCTTTCCCGTCGCGGCGTCCACCGCGAAGATCGCGATGCTGTTGTGCCCGCGATTGGAGACGTAGACGAACCGCCCGGACCGAGCCACCATGATCTCGGCCGTCGAGTTGCGGCCCTCGAAGCCGGCGGGCAGCGTCGTCTGGACCTCCAGCTCGTCAAGCTGGCCGGTCGCCGCGTCGTAGGCGAAGGTCGTCACCGTCGAGTCGATCTCGTTGCACTGGTAGGCCAGCGGGCGCGTCGGATGGAACGCGAAGTGGCGGGGGGCCGCGCCCGGGCGGGCCTGCACGGACCCCTGCGCGCTCGGCGCGATCTTGCCGTCCGCGTCCACGCTGAAGACGTAGGTGCGGTCGTACCCCTTGTCCGGCACGACGAAGAACTTGCCGTCTGGCGCGATCGGGATGTGGTGCGGGTGCGAGACGTTCTGCTCGGTCGGGTGGGGGCCGGGCTGGCCGACCAGCGTGACCAGATCGGACATCGGGCCGAGCGAGCCGTCCGGGTTGACCGGCAGCGCGGCGACCTTCCCCGCGTTGTAGACGGCCACTACCGCGTAGGTGACCAGCGGCGAGACCGAGATGGCGACGGGATTCGGGCCGCCGCAGGACTGCGCCCCGAGCGGCGAGATCCGGCCCGTCGCGCGGTCGATGGCGTAGGCGCTGACCTCGCTGAAATCGTTGCCGCCGTGCACGCTGTAGAGCGTGTCGCCGTCTGGCCCGAGCGAGAGCCAGGACGGGTTCCCGATGCCGTCGAGCAGTTGGAGGTGGGTCCACCTGCCCGTCCGCTGGTCCATCTCGTAGACGTTGATGCCGTTGCCCTGACCGTCGCGGTCTGGCGTGGTGTAGCAGCCGACATAGGCGTAGGTCGCCACGATGCTCCCCCTCTGTTGCCGCCCGGGTCCGCGCCACGATGGTCGGACGCCGGCAGGGGTAAGCGTAGCCGAACACGCCCCCGCCGGGGCGCGGTGGGGGAACCTCCCTGACACGCCTGTCCGACGAAACCTGACACGCGCGTCGGGGGTTCGGGCGTACAATGTGTCAGCGTCAGCAGCGCATGCGTCAGGCCGTCTCGACGATGGCCGGCCGAGGGGATGCAGCGGCGCACGCTCGGACAGGATGCGGACGGTCAGACGATGCAGGATGCGAGGGCGCTGCTCGGCAGGAACATTCTGTATCTCGCCTGGGCTCAGGCCTGCATCGCCACGTTCGGCAGCCTCTACTTCAGCGAAGTGATGAAGTTTCCGCCGTGTACCCTGTGCTGGTATCAGCGGATTCTGATGTATCCGCTCGTCCTGGTGATCGCCGTCGGCATTCTGCGCCGGGACGCCGGTGTCCATCAGTACGTTCTTCCGATAGCAGTTCTCGGCCTCGTGATCTCGGTCTATCACAATCTGTTGTACTTCCGAATCATTCCCGAGGAAATTCAGCCGTGTACCGTTGGCATCCCATGCACGACGATCCAGATCGAGTGGTTCGGGTTCATCACCATTCCACTGATGTCGATGACGGCGTTCACCGTGATCGCGATCTGCATGGCGATTCACCGCCGCATGGCAGCAGGGACGTAGACCTATGAGTGTCGCACGGAAGGATGCTGGTACCAGCCGTCGGTCGGCGCGGGCGCAGAAGCGCAAGCAGCGCGGCCTGAGCACGGAAGCGATCACGCTGATCGTCATCGGCGTCGCGCTGGCCGTCGTCGCCGGGCTGTTTCTCCTGTTCAGCGGGTCATCCGGCTCGTCGGCATCCGCCACAAAATCCCAGGGTGCCGGCGTCCTGGTGCGTGACGACAGCATCCGCTTCGGGCCGCCAGACGCCAAGGTGACGATTGTCGAGTTCCTCGACTACGAGTGCGAAGCGTGCGCGGCGATGCACCCGACGTTCGAGCGCATCCGCAAGGAGTACGGCGACCGCGTCACGACGGTGATCCGCTACTTCCCGCTGCACAAGAACTCCGTGCTGGCGTTCAAGGCCGCCGAGGCGGCCGGCCGCCAGGGCAAGTACGAGGCGATGTACGCGATGTTGTTCGAGCAGCAGCGGGTCTGGGGCGAGAAGAACGAGCCGCAAACCGAGGTGTTCGTCGACTTTGCCCGCCGGTTGGGGCTGGACGTCGAGCAGTTCCGCCGCGACCTGGGTGACCCGACCATCGACGAGAAGATCGGTCGGGACCGGGCGGACGCCATGGCGGCCGGCGTGCGCGGGACGCCGACGTTCTTCATCAACGGCGTCCAGGCCGGCAACGTCATGCCCTACGACCAGATGAAGAGCAAGATCGAGGCGGCGCTGCGCTGAGCCGCCCCGTGCACAGGAGATTGTCATCCCGACCGCGGCGAGGAACGGCCTCCCTTTGTCATCCCGAGCGGAACGACCTCCCCTCGTCATCCCGAGCGGAACGAGCTTGCGAGTGAAGTCGAGGGATCGTCCTCCGCGTCACAGCAGCTGAAGATCCCTCTCCACTCCGCTCGTTCCTCGCCGCGGTCGGGATGACGGGGTGGTGGCGGTGATCGCCTGGGGCATGCCGAGGTGGGCCGCCTTGCGGCGGAGGAAGGCCCCGAGGGCACTCTTGGAGCGGTGCAGGGCCTGGGCTGTCACGCGGAGTGCCGCGGCCGGCTGGCTGGCGAACGGACCGAGCGCCGCTATCGCACTTACCAAGCACACGGTCTGCCAGGGCTGGCCGCTCGCGCATACTGGCAGCAGGGGTCGGCGCTCTCGCAGGCGTACGGTCTGGCAGACGACGCAGAGGGCGTGGCAGCCCTCAAGGAGAAGCGGCAGCCACAGTTCACAGGCGAGTAGCCGCCCGACCGATCCCGCGCGCATCCTCACACGTTGACAATGAGCAGACAGAACGGGCAGTGACGCACGTCCGTTGCAAGGGGGCAGCTGGTGGCGGAACGAGGCTGGGAACGGCGCTTCGAGCAGTACGCGGCTGAGATCATCGGCCAGAGCGGCATTCCGGGGGCGGCGGTTGCCCTGGCGCACCAGGGGAAGGTCGTCTACGCCCGAGGATTCGGGCACCGGGACGCAGCCCGCAAGCTGCCCGTCACGCCTGACACGCGCTTCGGCCTGGGCTCGGTCACCAAGTCGTTCCCGGCCCTGGGCATCATGCAGCTGGCCGAGCGCGGCACGCTCTCGGTGCACGACCCTGTCACCCGGTGGCTCCCGGAGTTCCGCCTGCCCCACCCCGACGACGCGCAGTTCACACCAGCCATCACCATACACCACTTCCTGACCCATTCCAGCGGCCTCCCGCCCGAGCCAGCGCTCTTGCACGCCCGCGCTGGGAGCATCGCCGCTGATCCGGACTTCGAGCGCTTCTCGCCCCGCCCGATGGGCATCCCGGCCGACATCGCGACCTGGGAGCGGGTCCAGACCTACGAGGGGCTGATGGCGCTGATGGCGCGGCAGTCGTTCCGGGTGCTGGGGCCGCCCGGGAGCGTCATCAGCTACTCGAACGAGGGGTATGTGCTGCTGGCGGCCATCGTGGAGCGGGCCAGCGGCCAGACCTTCCCGGAGTACCTCCAGGAGCACATCCTCGGGCCGCTGGAGCTGGCCCGCACGGGGCTGTACACCCGTGAGACGCCGCCGCGGGAGCCGGAGGTTGTCCCGTTCGCCGTGGGCGTGCGTGACGGCCGGCGCGAGATCTTCGGCTCGCCGGCCTGGTGGGACCAGGGCACCATGTACGGGAACGGCGGGCTGAAGTCGACCGTGCTCGATCTGCTCCGCTACCTGGAGGTCTACCGAACGGGTGGCGAGAGCGGGACCGTCCGCGTGCTCTCGGCGGCCGGCGTCCAGGCGATGACGACGCCGCACATGCCGATCCCCCTGGGTGGGGCCTACGGCTACGGGCTGCGGGTGGCGGACGTGCCCGGCCTCGGGCCGACGGTCGGGCACAGCGGCGGCAACAAGGGCGTCGCGACGCAGGTGGTGGTGCTGCCCGAGCACCAGGTGACGGCCGTGGCTCTGACCAACCTGGCGAACGCACCGGCCACGCAGCTCGCCTCGGGCGTGGTCAACGCCTACCTCGGGGAGCAGCCGTCGATGCCCTGGGCTGTGTTCCCCGAGCACGCGGTGGACCGCAAGCAGCTCTCGCGGTTCGTGGGGGTCTACCTGGGGCAGCCGGGCACGCGGGTGCGAGTGGCGGCGCGCGACGGCGCGCTCTACGTGGCCCTGGCCGACGAACTCCAGCGGGCGCGACCCTACGCGGACACGGCGTTCGTGATCGAGGCGACGGGCGAGCCGGTCTGCTTCCTGGAGCGGCCCTCGGCGGACGGCCGCCCTGAAGTCTGGGCGCTGTGCAGCGGCCTGCGGACGCACCCTTCGGCAGTAGGCGGTGGAGCATAGTCGTGGGCCGTGGGCCGTGGGCCGTGGGCCGTGGGCCGTGGGCCGTGGGCCGTGGGCCCGTAGGGCGCCTGCCTGCGGTACGGGCTGCCGGTGGCCTCGTGCGATGCGTCTCCTGGCCGCACGCGTCACCCTCCACCGTTATCTCTGTTGCGTCGGGCGGATGAACGGCGTACGCGAACGCCACGGTAGCCGCCTGGGCAGGGAAGCCCGAGTGCAACGGCGACAGGATGAGGGTGCACATATGCCGCAGTACGACTACGACGTCCTCGTCATCGGCTCGGGGCCATCTGGTCAGCGAGCCGCCATTCAGAGCGCCAAGCTCCACAAGCGCGTCGCCATCGTCGAGAAGAAGGCCGTCGTCGGCGGCGTCTGCGTCAACAGCGGCACCATCCCCAGCAAGACCATGCGCGAGGCGGTGCTCCACCTCTCGGGCTATCGCTACCGCAACCTCTACGGCGCGTCGTACACCGTCAAGCAGAACATCACCATTGCTGACCTGATGTTCCGGACCGGCCACGTCGTCAACAACGAGATCGAGGTCATGCGGCACCAGTTGATGCGGAACGGCATCGAGGTGCTGGTGGCCGAGGCCGCGTTCATCGATCCGCACACGGTCCGGCTGGTCTCGCTGGACGGGCGCAGCCACCGTGACGTCAGCGCGCAGTCCATCATCCTGGCGGCCGGCACGCACGCCGCCCTCGACGAGCATATCCCGTTCGACGGGCAGCGCATCTTCACCAGCGACGACGTCCTGAACCTGGATCATCTGCCGCGCACCCTGACCGTCGTCGGGGCGGGCGTCATCGGCTGCGAGTTCGCCTGCATCTTCGCCACGCTCGGCGTGCGGGTCACCCTGGTCGACAAACGCGAGCGGCTGCTGCCGTTCGTGGATCGCGAGATCACCGATGCGCTCACCTACCGCCTGCGCGAGAACCGGGTGACCATCCGCCTGGGCGAGGAGGTGAGCAGCATCGAGCCGGTCACCACCGAGCACGGCGACCGCGTGCGGATCTCGCTGGCGAGTGGCAAGCAGATCCTGACCGAGCAGGCGTTGTACAGCATCGGGCGGCGCGGCGCGACGGACACGCTCAACCTCGAAGCGGCCGGGCTGACGGCGGACAGCCGGGGCCGGCTGCGCGTCAACGAGAAGTTCCAGACGGCCGCTCCGCACATCTACGCCGTGGGCGACCTGATCGGCTTCCCGAGCCTCGCCTCGACCTCGATGGAGCAGGGGCGGCTGGCGGCCTGCCACGCGGCCGGCGTCCAGGCGCAGGCGTCCTCAACGCTGTTCCCGTACGGGATCTACACCATCCCCGAGATCTCGATGGTGGGCCAGACCGAGGAGGCTCTGACCGACGAAGGCGTGCCCTACGAGATCGGGACGGCCCACTACCGGGAGATCGCACGAGGGCAGATCCTGGGGGACCAGAGCGGCCTGCTGAAGATCATCTTCCACGTGGATACGCGCAAGGTGCTCGGAGTGCACATCATCGGCGAGGGCGCCAGCGAGCTGATCCACATCGGGCAGGCGGTGATGGCGTTCGGCGGGACGGTGGACTACTTCGTGGACGCCGTGTTCAACTACCCGACGCTGGCCGAGTGCTACAAGACGGCAGGCTTCAACGGGATCAACCGGTTGACAGCCTGAGCGCGAACGGCGGCGCGTATACTCAAGCAAGCGGCCCGTTCCTGCACCGGCTGGAGGCTCGATGCCCACACGATCCGTTCACCTGTCCGACGACGAGGCCGAAGGACTCCGGCAGCTTCACGCAACAACCGGTCAGGCTGGCTGGCGCGTGCCCTGCAGCGCGGCTTGCAAGAGCCGCGGCTGGAGGAGGGCATCCGTGCCTTCGAGTCTGGAGAGAGTTCTTCCGAAAGGGTGAAAGCTCCGACTGACTCAACTGGGAGAATCGGCGCATGGCCGAGCAAGCCGGTAGCCGCCGCCAGACGGTCATCAACGCGCTCGCCGACGCTGTGTTGTCAATCGAGCGCGGACATCCGGTCCGCGTGGCAGTTGACGGCTGGTCTTGCTCGGGCAAGACATCCATTGCGGACGAGCTTGCAGCGGAAGTCGGGGCGCGTGGACGCTCGATCATGCGTGTCCACATCGATGATTTCCACTGCAAGGGCTATCGTGACCGCTCCCATATCGGTGAGTGGACACCGCGGCTGTACTGGGACGAGGGGTACGACTACGACATTTTCCGCGCCTGGGTGCTGGAGCCGCTTGGGCCGGGCGGCGACCGTCGCTGCCGAACAGATTTACGCACCACCTGGAACGATCAAGAAACACCAGCGGTCTGGCATGACATCGCAGACAATGCAGTGGCCATTGTTGACGGCACCCCGCTGCTTCACCCCCTGCTCGCAAGCCACTGGGACTACGTGATCTGGCTCCAAGTCGATATCGAGATGCTGGTGGAGCGGGCCTGTCGGCGCGATGGTCTATGGTACGGCTCCCGCGAGGCCGCGGAGCGGCGCTACCGTGGCTTTCGACAACCGGGGCACGAACTGTATGAGCGACTGGCCGCGCCGTCCCGGCACGCTCACGCAGTTGTCGACAACTGCAACTTCGAGTCGCCGAGGCTGCTCCGCGTCGGGCAGCCCTGATCTGTGACATAGGCGACACTCCGCGGTGGTACAGTGTCGGCCCCGGGGAGCCAGGGCGAGAAGATGGAGGGCGGGCTCATGAGCGGGATGTTCCACCAGGGGAACCGCGAGTTGCAGGCCCATTTCGACAGCGAGCGGCTGGCCGACAAGCTCGCGGAGCGGGCCGCCGAGCGCAGCGTCCGCATCCGCGACGACGACCGCGCCTTCATCGAGTCGCGCGACATGTTCTTCCTGGCGACCGCCGACGCCGAAGGCCGCCCCAACTGCTCGTACAAGGGCGGCGACCCTGGCTTCGTGCGCGTGGTGGACGACCAGACCATCGCCTTCCCCAGCTACGACGGTAACGGCATGTACCTCTCGGCGGGGAACACCCTGGTCAACCCGCACGTCGGGCTGCTGTTTATCGACTTTGGCGGCGATGTCGGGGGCGATGCTGGCAGCGGCGGCTCCGACAGCGGGCGACGGCTCCGGCTCAACGGCGAGGCCACCATCGACCTCGCGGACCCGCTCCTGGCCGAGTACCCCGGCGCAGAGATGATCGTGCGGGTGCGGGCGCGCGAGATCTTCGCGAACTGCCCGCGCTACATCCACCGCTACCGGCTGGTGGAGCGCTCGGTCTACGTGCCGCACGCCGACGAGACGCCGCCCGAGCCGGAGTGGAAGCGCAGCGACTGGGCACGCGAAGCGCTGCCGAAGCGGCGTCCGTAGTCCCACGGTCTCTGTGCTGCAGGCTCGGGGGTGAGAGCCCTTCCCGCACAATGTGCCATCAAGCCCCGCCCCGCTGGCGGAGGGTGACTCAGGCCAGCAGGTTGCCGAGGTCCGCCACTGAGCGCAGGTGCGGGTGGACATCCGTGCTCCGGCAGACGCCGTATGGGTCGAAGTGGAACGGCTGGAAGCCGGCCGCCCGCGCCCCCAGCACATCGTAGCGGACGGTGTCGCCGACGTAGACGCAGCGCTCAGGCGGCAGCCCCAGCAGGTCCGAGACATGATGGAAGATGCGCGGGTCCGGCTTCTCGACGCCGAAGACATGCGAGTCGATCACCGCGCGGACGGGCGTGCCAGCCCCCTCGCCGACCTGGCAGATGCCGTAGCTGCGAAGCTGCTGCTCGACGCGGCCATTGGCGTTGCTGATGACCGCCAGGGTGTGGCCGGCCTCGTGGAGCGCCCGCAGGCCGTCCCGCGAGCCGGGTACATGGTGGCTCCACCAGTCGCGCTCGGGCATCGACCACAACTGCGAGAGCAGGCCATGGGCGTGCTCGCGGTGATCCACATGAACGCCAAGCGCCTCCAGGAATGACACGAGGTACTGGCCAGGGATGTCGTTCGGGCCGAGGTGGCCGTCCAGCGCAACCACACCCGCGTAATGCGCCTGCTCGATCTGCAGCCGGTCAAAGACGATGCCGTGCGGATCGAGCATCTCGGCGACCGGCTCAGGGTGGGGGATCAGGAAGACGCCGCCCACGTCGAAGATCAGGGCGTCGGCATCGACAGCCTGGACTGGCAGATCGACCATCGTCGGGCACTCCCTCGCAACGCTCCACGGACCGAGCATGATATACCCGGAACACGGTTGCCACCGCACGACGGGCGCCCAGAGCGCAGGGCGATCGCATGTTGATGTCGTCGTGCGGCGGCGTCGGGGCTTGAAAGCCCCGCCTACGATCCTGCAGTCGCTGCGCGACGCTCCAGTCGCACCAGTGCCGGCCGTTCCCGACGACCGTCGCGCAGCGACGGTGTGACTGTAGGCGGGGACTTCAGTC
>JADZEM010000102.1 GCA_020850535.1 Chloroflexota bacterium | reverse complement strand
TTGAAAGCCCCGCCTACGATCCTGCAGTCGCTGCGCGACGCGCCAGTCTCACCAGTGCCGGCCGTTCCCGGTCTCCGTCGCGCAGCGACGGAATGACTGTAGGCGGGGCTTTCAACCCCCGACCGCCCGTTCCATGATGCTCCGGGGACACCAATGAACATGCAATCGCCCTGAGACGCGACCGTACCCGGCAGGCCGGCACGGTCGCGCGGGAGCCCGTCGATGCCTACCGCGGGCTGAGCAACACCGACGTCACGAGGGCGGGGTCGAGGTAGGTCTGGGCCACGCGCTGCACGTCGTCAGCCGTGACGCTGGAAACGCGCCGCAGGTACTCCTCCAGCGGCGGCTCGACGCCGATGGCCTCGCGGTCCGCGAGGTACTGGGCGAACGAGATGCTGGTCTGCAGGCCGAGTACCGCGCCGCCCTCGATGTACGACCTGGCATCCTCAAGCTCGCCCTCGGTCAGCGGCTCGCCGCGGATGCGATTCATCTCGGCGGTCACCAGCTCCACGATCTGCTCGATGTTGTCCGGCGAGGTGCTGACCGAGACGTTCCAGGTGCCCACATCCGACAGCGCGTAGTAGTACGAGCTGACGTGCGGCGCGAGACCCCGCTTGTCACGGATCTCGGTGACCAGCCGCCGCCCGACCGTCCCGAGCGTAGCGCTCATGATGTCCAGCGCGTAGGTGTCGGCGTGGTTGGCGCCGGCGGCCGGGAGGCCCATCGCGAGGTGCGCCTGGGTGCCGGGCGTCGTCTCCTCGATGCGCCGCGGACGAGCCGTCGGGATGGGGGCCGTCTCAAAGGTCGGGCGTGGGCCGGTCGGCATGTCGCGGAAAGCTGCGGCGACGCGCTCGGCGATGTCCTCATGGCGCTGATCGCCCACAACTGCCGTGTACATGTTTGAGGCCAGGAAGTTGGCGTTCCTGAACGACATCAGCACGTTGCGGTCGGAGTTTGCCAGCGTCTCACGGCTGCCGATGGGCAGGTTGCGGCAGGGGTGATCCGCGAAGACGTGCTTGAAGAACAGCTCGCCGGCGTAGCGGCGCGGCTCGTTCTTCCCGCGAATCAACTCCTCCAGGACGACCTGGCGCTCCTTGTCGATGCGCTCCTCGGCGAAGAGGGCGTTGACCAGCATGTCGGCCAGCGTGTCCAGCGCAAGCTGGAAGTCCTCGTTCTTGACGACGGCCTGAAAGTTGATGTTCTCGAAGGCAGTGTAGGCGTTCAGCCAGCCGCCTCGGGCGCTGATCGGTCCGAACACGGACTCGATGTTCGGGCGCGAGGGTGTGCCCTGGAAGAACATGTGCTCCATGAAGTGGGCCGCGCCGACGGTGTCCTCGTGCTCGTTCCGCGAGCCGCCTTTGACGCTGATGCTGATGGCAGTGACATCGGCGTACGGGCGCTCCCGAGTGAAGACAGCCATGCCGTTCGGGAGATCGTCGCGCTTCGCGTCGTCGCTCATGGTTGAACCACCACCAGGGTCGCCGTCTCCGGCCGTAGATACGCTTGGGCCACCCGCAGTACGTCGTCAGCCGTGACCCGCGCGATGCCCTCGCGGTGCGCCTGCGAGAGGACGCGGACGCCGTAGCTCTCGTCGCGGATCATCTGGAACGCCTGGGCCGAGAACGTCTCCAGCCCGACGACGAGGCTGCCGTCGAGGTAGTTCTTGGCGTTGTTGAGGTCGTCGTCGGAGAGCGCCTCCTCGGCGAGCCGGCCGATCTCCCGATTGAGGATCTCGACGACGGTATCGATGTTCACGGGGTCGGTGCCGGCGGCGGCCAGCCAGATGCCGGCATCGGGGAACTGTTGGATCGAGGGAGCCGGATCGTAGGAGAGGCCGCGCAGGTCGCGGATCTCACGGAAGAGGCGCATCCCCGACCCGCCCAGCACGGAGTTCGCCACCGCGAGCGGAAAGCGGTCTTCGTGGCGCAGGCCCGGCAGCGGGCCGCCGATGATGACCCGAGCCTGGGAGCTGCCGGCCTGCCCATCGATGCGGCCCGGATTCCGAGGTGGCGGCGGCACGTCCGATGCCGGCGCCGCCTCGCCGGCCGGCAGGCTGCCGAAATACTTCTCAGCCTGGGCGAAGACCCGATCGCTCGGCAGGTTGCCGGCGACGGCGATCACCGTGTTCACGCCGGTGACGTAGCGGTCGCGGTAGTTGACCAGCGTGGCGCGCGTCAGGTTGGGCGTGTTCTCGGCATCGCCGGCCGTCGAGCGTGAGAGCGGGTGCGAGCCGAAGACGGCCGGATAGAACAGGTCCGACGCGTAGACGTTCGGGCTGGCACGGCGGGCGCGCAGCTCCTCCAGGATCACCCGGCGCTCGTTCTCGACGCGGTCCTCGGAGAACGTCGAGTTGAGGATCACGTCGGAAACCACGTCGAGCATCGTCCCGAGGTCGGCAGTCCGCACCTGGGACTGGAAGACGACCATCTCCGAGCCGGCCATCGCCGAGACGCCCGAGCCGCGCACGGTCAGCGGGCGCTGCACCTGCTCGGGTCCAGGGCGGCGGGTGGTTCCCTGGACGTACAGCTTCTCCAGGAACTTGGTGGCGCCGGCCGTGGCGTCGTCCTCGTTGCGAGCGCCCGCCCGCGCGCCGATGCTGATCGCAACGATGTCGGGATCGGTCAGGTACCGCGAGAGGACCGTCACGCCGTTTGACAGGATGGCCTTCTCAATGTGCTCCTCGTGCAGGCCGCGTCCCCGGTCACCGCGCTCCGCTGCCGCGCTCGCCAGCTCCGATTCGTCGCCCCAAGCGCCGAAACCGGAGTGCGCCCCGAACTGTGTCGTTCGCACGCGCACCGCCTTTGCCAGAATTGATACGGCGAGTCAGTCTGTGCTCACTCGATCTGGTGGGTAGCATAGGTGGTGGAAAGCCGCCTCAGCAACGGTTAGCCGGGGCCGCCCTGGACCGCGTTGACCCGCGTCAGCGTCGGCCCCACAGCTCCGACCAGAGCGCGCGCAGCTCGCGCTCGCGGGCGCTGTCTGGCGGCAGCACGACCTGCGTCCGCAATCCCCGGACCGGCGACTGTGGCTCCGAGTCGGCGTCGGCGCGGCTGGGCACGCGGCCATGCTCGGCCAGGATCTCCTGCACGTCGAGCGAGAGCAGCAGGTTGGCCACGACCTTCGTGGCGTTTGGTCGGTCGGTGCTGGCGGAGACGACCATCGCCAGCGGTTGAACGAGCACCGGCTCAACGGCCGCCCAGCCGGTCTTGCCACCGCTGCGTTTGTCTCGCTCGACTGCGTCAAGGCGAGTGTCGATGGCCACGGCATGCTCGCCCGCCGTCACGAAGGCGACCAGCGAGCGGGCGTCGCCCCGAAACGTGACGCCCTGCTGTGCCAGCGCCTGGATCAGCGCAGCGGTCCGCTCCTGGCCGCGCGTCTCGATCAGCCCCTTCAGCCAGACCAGCGACTGATCCTCGATGGCAAGCCGCCCGAGATACCCCGGATCCTGCAGCATCTCGTAAGCGCGCGGCACGGCCGCCGGTGGCACCTGTTCGCTGCTGTACTGCATGACGTGGTACGTCGCGGCCATCGCGTACCAGCCGCCCTCGCCGTCGATCAGCTCGGGGCGCACGTTGCGGCCCTCTGGTGGGGTCCAGCGCAGGGCGGCCCGAGCCAGGGCGAGCGTCGGGCCGCTGTCGCCGATGTAGATGTCCCAGTTCGCCGTGCCGGCCCGAATCTCGTCAGCCGTGGTCTGGAACAGCGACGCGTCGCTGCCGCGCGACCAGTCAACGGCCAGCTTCGGGTAGCGGCGCTCGACGACCCGTCGGATGCGGTCGATCTCGGGTTGGGTCAGGTCGGCGCGGATCCGGACCTTCTCCTCGTTGCCGGCCTGGGCCGCCAGGTACCACGCCGCGACCGAGGCCGGCGGCTCGGCGGTCGGGCGGGGGAGCGGGGCGGGCGTCGGGAGCGGGATCGGTGCAGCCGCCGGCGTGCCGAATCCGCAGGCCCCGCCAGCCAGCAGGGCAGCCAACAAGGCGAGTACGGCGAGCAGCGACGCCCTCGGCGGACCGCCCAGCAGCCGCCGGGCCTGAGTGAACAGCAGCATCAGACAGAAATCGTCACGAGCGGATCGGTTGAACCACGCGGCATAGCCCTCATAATACGACCATCGACCGTACCATCGCGTCGGTCGACCCTCAGACCGGGCCGTGCGACGAGCCACATCTCCCAGCACGTCGGCGTGCCACACCAGGATGTCAAGCTAGATGAGCAATACGAGCGATCAATCGGTTCTGATGATGGCCCATGGCAGTCGGGACCGCGAGGCCCGCGCCGAGTATCGACGCATCCACGAAGCGATTGCCGAGCGTCTCGCGCCGATCCAGGTCGTGTTCGGTGCGCTCGAGTTCCCGCGCGCCGAGGACGGCTTGCCGTCGATTGACGAAGCGTGGGAGCAGTGCGCGCGTCTCGGCACGCGACAGGTCGTGGCGCTGCCCTACTTCCTGTTCCCAGCCGGACACGTGCGCGAGGATTTGCCGACCGAGCTGCAAGCCGCGCGCGCAGCCGGCCAGTGGGCCGAGATCGAGTTCGTGCCGCCGCTCGGCGCTGCCGACGAGATCCTGGAGACCGTGGACACCCGCGCGCAGGAAGCGCTCGCCACCCTTGACGGCGCGGACGACTCGCTGACCGCCGTGATCCTGGTGGGCGCTGGCACCAGCGATCCAGATGCCAACGGCGACCTCTGTAAGGCGGCGCGGCTGGTCTGGGAACGCGGCAAGGACCAGTATCCGATGGTCGAAGCGGCCTGGGTCAGCCTGACCCGCCCGAGCCTCGCCGAGGTCGTGGAGCGCTGCGTCAAGCTCGGGGCCACCCGCCTGGCGATTGTCCCCTACTTCCTGAACACGGGAGTGCTGCTCAGGCGCATTGACGAGCAGCTTGCGGCGATCCGGGAGGCGCATCCTGGGTTGCAGGCTGCTCGGAGCGCCCATTTCGGACTGCATCCTCGGATGCTCGACTTGATCGAGCGGCGTGTGCGCGAGGGGTTGGCGCTGGGTCTGCCGCGCGAGGGGCTGCTCTCGGTGTGCGGTCGAGCGTCCTGCAACTCGGTGGCGAACGGTCGTCGGCAACTGCTCCAGGTGGAGACGCGGGCCTGATCCGAGGCTTTCGCTGACGAGCGCGCCGCTCGCTGCCTATACTCACAGCGGGGACTGACCCTCTGGGAGGGGTGCGACCGATGCTGCGCTGGCTGCGCCGGCTCGCCGTCCTGCTGCTCCTCATGGCGATGGTCGCGGGAACGGCGTTCGTCGCACCGGGATTCCTGCTGGAAGGCCCGAGTGAGCCGCTGGCCGCGAGTGACGCGATCATCGTCATCAGCGGCGACGAGGCGCTGGCCCGCTACCGCGAGGGCGTGCGCCTCTACCGGGCCGGCTGGGCGCCGAAGCTGATCTTCTCCGGGGCGACCTGGGACGGCAGCCACTCCAACGGCGATGTCATGCGCGGCATGGCCATCGCGGATGGTGTCCCGGCCAGCGCGATCCTGGTCGATCCGCACGGCGACGACACCTACGGCAACGCCGTGCACACGAAGTCGATCATGCAGGAGCAGCGGCTGACCAGTGCCGTCCTGGTGACCTCGCCGTACCACCTGCAGCGGGCCGTCCTGACGTTCCGGGGCGTGTATGCCGACACCGGCATCCGCCTGATCGGCCGGGCCGCGCCGGACGGCGAGTGGCGCAAGACGAACTGGTGGCTCAAGCCTGAGACGCGCGCGCTCACGGTTCGCGAGCTTGAAAAGCTCGGGTACGTTGCGGTGACGGGCCGCTACAACTGACGGCCTCTCCCACTCACCGCGTCACGCCGCGCCGCTACCGCTCGTACCCGACCAGCTCGACGTACCCACGGCCAGACAGTGGCTGGCCGCCCCGCGTGCCCGTCACCTCCTGTGCGCCCTCCCAGTAGATTTTGCCGGTCGAGCGCTGCGTGTTCAGCTCCTGGTCGGGGATGACCGGCCTGATCGTCAGGTCGAGCGACTGGCCGGGGAGCGTCGCGCGCCAGCCGCTCGGGTAGGTGAAGCCGGTGTGCGGGCTGGTCCACTGGCCGAGCACGCTGACCTCGAACTGCGAGCCAGGCAGATGCTGGAACTGGCCGTCCTCCGCGACGTACGTCCCATAGGCGATCTGCGTGACTCCTCGATCGTCCTTGATCAGGTTCAGCATCAACTCAGTGCCGTCGTCGAGGTGGAGACTGAACCAGTCCCAGCCGCCGCCGACTACCACGAAGTTGCCCCATTGCTTGTCGAACCAGGAGAGGCCGGTGACAGGGATCCGCTCGCCGTGATCGACGATGGCGCCGCTGATCTCCATGCGGGTTCGTGAATAGTAGTACGAGTCGCCGGCCGGGCCGAAGGTCACCAGCCCGCCGTCGTGGAGCACCGGCGGCTTGGTGGCACTGAGTCGAAGATCGACGGCGTACTCGTCGGTGCTGGCGGCCAACTGATCCTGGCCAAGCAGGCCACGCATCGACCAGCCGCCGACCTCGAGCGCGAAGCCCTCCGGCGGCTGCGCCTGCACGCCCTGGCTGCTGCGCTCGCCGAAGACAAACCGCTTGCGCGCACGATCGGTCACCGCGAAGTGGGAGATGTAGAACGGCGGCAGGTTCGCGCGCAGCACCTGAAACACGACGTGCTCGAAGCCCCACTGTCGGCCGTCAGCGGCCTGCAAGTGGCCGGTGTAGTACCACCACTCCGTGAGGTCGTTGTGCGGAGCCTCATCCTTGGGGAAGGTGACGGGTGGATAGACGGCAGGCGTGGGCGGCGGGGCCGGCGGCAGTCCTGGCTCGCGAGGGGCGGCACACCCTGCCAGGAGTACCAGCGCCAGCAGGAGTGAGGTGAGTGTGCGATGTCGGGGATGCATCAGGCGGCCCCTCCGAGGCGGGCCGGCAGCAGCCGCAGCACCGCGCGCGGCGCCCACCAGTTCCAGTCCCCGAGCAGCTGCATGGTGGCGGGCACCAGCAGCCCTCGGACGACGGTCGCATCCAGGAAGACGGCGATGGCCGTCCCGAGCCCGAGCGCCTTGATCAGGATGATGTCGGCGGCGATGAAGCTGCTGCTGACCAGCACGACGATGGCGGCTGCGCTCGTGATCAGGCGACCGCTCTGCTCCAGGCCCACGGCGACGCTCTGGCTGTTGTCCAGGCCGCCGTCGTACGCTTCCTTCACGCGGGAGAGCAGGAAGACTTCGTAGTCCATCGACAGGCCGAAGAGGACGCAGAACATCACGATGGGCAACGATGCTTCGATGAAGCCGAGCGGCTGAAAGCCGAGCAGTCCTGCCAGCGCACCGTCCTGGAACACGACGACCAGCGCGCCGTAGCTTGCCAGGATGCTGAGCGTGTTCATGATCAGCGCCTTGATCGGCAGGATCACCGAGCGGAACAGCAGCAGCAGGACGAAGTAGGTCGCGGCGACGATGAAGAGCAGGGCGCGCGGCAACTCCGAGTAGAGACCCTCCGAGTAGTCGATCACGCCGGCCGTGCCACCCGCGACCTTGAAGCTGAGGTCGCCGCCGACGGGCGTGTTGCGGATCGCCTTGACCAGCGACTTGGACAGGTCAGAGGTCTGGCTGCCCTTGCTGACCACGCGAACGAGGGTGAATCGCTCACGCGTGGTGTCGGCGGCCAGCGCCCGCGCATACGGCTCGTAGATGCGGGCTGGGTCGCGGAAGATCAGCAGGTGCTGGTCGCGGGTCAGGCGCGGGTCGAGCGCCATGATACTGTCCACGCGCTCGACGCGCGGATCGGCCTTGATGCGGGAGACGAACTCGTCGAGCGCGACGAGGCGGTCGGGGGCGTAGATCGACTCGGGCGCCTGGACCGAGATCAGGATCGGGGAGATCTCGCCCTCGCCGAACGCGCGCCGCAACTGGTCGAAGCCCTGGCGCGACTGCACGTCGGCCGGCAGGATCGAGGCGTCGGGTGCGCCGAACTTGACGTGCAGGAACGGTGCGCCGAGCGCCGTCAGGAGCGCCATCACCACCAGGAAGATGAGGCCCGAGCGACGCATCACCCGCGCGGCGACGGCGTGCCAGAAGCCGGTCTTCTCCTGCGCCGGTCGGATGACCGAGAGGGCGTCAACCTTGCGGCCCACGACGGCCAGGATCGCCGGGAGCAGCGTGAGCGCCGCCACCACCGAGAGCGCCACGACGACCGAGCCGGCAATGCCGAGCGACCGCAGCGCATTGAAAGTGAACATCGTCAGGCCGAGCAGCCCGATGAAGACCGTCAGGCCCGAGAACAGCACCGCCTTGCCGGCCGTCGCCATCGCGATTCCCAGCGCGTCAGGCACGTCGTGTCGGGCCAGCTCGTCGCGGAAGCGGCTGACGACGAACAGCGAGTAGTCGATGCCCAGGCCCAGCCCGAGCATGCTCACCAGGCTCATCGCGAAGATCGAGATGTCGGTGAACCGCGTGATGACCACGACTGCCCCGAGCGTGGCGATCACCGCCGTGCCGCCGATGACGGCCGGGATGGCGGCGGCTACCAGCGAGCCGAACACCAGGATCAGCGCGAGGCCGGCGAACGGGAACGAGATGAACTCGGCCCGGCGCAGATCGCGCTCGGTGACGCTCTGGATGTCGCTGAAGAAGACCGGCGCGCCCGTCAGTGTGGTCGTGAGTTCCGTCGGGCGGAGCGCGCCGTTGATCTGCGGGATCACCCCTCTGAACTGGTCCGGCAGCGAGCGCAGCGCGATGACGGCGTAGGCCGTGTGGCCATCCGGGGCGGCCTGCCGGGGGTTGTCGCGGTGGGTGGTGACCCGGGCGACGAGCGGCAGGGTCCGTAGCTCGGCCAGCGCCGTGTCCACGGCATCCAGGTAGGCCGGGTCCGTGGTCGCGAGCGTCGGGTGCGTGAAGATCACCAGCAGGGTCGAGGGGTTCTCGCCCAGGGCGGCCTGGATCTCGGATGTGGCGCGTTGGGCCTCCAGCCGCGCGGTCGAGAATCCTCCTGGGGCCAGCCGGCTGGCAGCCGTCGGCGCGAGCGGCAGGGTCGCCAGGACGAGGACCGCCCAGGCGGCCAGCACGAGCCAGCGGCGACGGTGGATCCAGTGGCCGAGGCGAAAGAAGGGGTCAGTATGGTGAGGCGGACGCGGAGAAGCTGCGGTCATAGCACTCTCGGAGCGAGAAGAATGCGCGCAGTGGAGGGGGGACGTGCGAACGAGCAAGTATGTACAGAGAGTGTACAAGATATGGACGCCAGACCTGTGACCTTGTGCGGAGGCCCGGTCCGCGGTCAGCCTGGGCTGAGTGTTCGGTCGAGGAACAAGCGGACGGCCCGATTGAACCCGTCCGGATCCTCCCAGTTTGACATATGCCCTGCCCCGGGCAGCACCACCAGCGTCGCGCCGGGGATGGCCGCGGCGAGGTTGTGGGCGTGGCCGCTGGTCGTCGCCATGTCATCTGAGCCGACGACGACCAGCGTCGGCAGCTTCACGCCGGGGAGCGCCGCCATCATGTCGGGCCGCGCGGCCAGCCCCTGAAGCGCCGCCACCACCGCCTCGGGCTGCTGGCTCAGGATCGTCTGGCGAAACCGCTCGACCAGGTGCGGTCGGTCGGCGGGTACCGTCGGGCCGAACATCCGGGGGAGCACCAGGTCGGCGAACGCGCCAAGCCCCAGCGACCGGATGACCTCCGCCTGGTCGGCACGGGCCTGCTTGCGCTCAGGAGCGTCGGCCTCGCCCATCGTGTCGGCCAGGACGACCGCCGAGAGCCGCTCCGGCGCGCGCGTCATCAGTTGCAGCAGGATGTAGCCGCCCATCGACAGGCCGACGACCGCCGCGCGCTGGTGGCCGAGCCGGTCGAGCAGCGCCAGCACGTCGCCCGCGTGATCCGCCATCTCATACGGGCCGTCCGGTGCGTCCGTCTCGCCGTGGCCGCGCAGGTCCGGCACGATCAGGTGGTAGCGGTCGGCGAGGCTGGCGACCTGTTCGTCCCACATGGCCCGGTTGAGCGGGAACCCATGCAGCAGCACGATGGGGCCAGCGCCGCCAACGCCGTGCTCCGAGTAGCGCAGATCGATGGGCGGACGGGGCATCGCGCGGCCTCCTGGGCGTGCTCGGCGTTGGGGCGTTGATGACGAGGCGCTCTCAGGGATCGTACCACTCGGGTCGGCCGGTCGCGCCGGTATACTCCGCGCCATGCAGGCCATGCAGAACGATTCAGTCGGGCCCGTCGCACACACCGATGGCGGCTGCCTCGGGAATCCCGGCCCCGGTGGCTGGGGTGTCCACATCGAGTTCCCAGACGGCCGCGTGGTCGAGCTTGGCGGCGGCGAGGCCCACACGACGAACAATCGGATGGAGCTGCGGGCGGCCATCGAAGCGGCCCGCGCCACCGCCGGCTATCCCCAGGTGACCATCATCACCGACAGCCAGTACGTCCGACGCGGCGTCACCGAGTGGCTGGCTGGCTGGAAGCGCAAGGGCTGGATCACCTCGACGGGGCAGCCCGTGCTGAACCGCGACCTGTGGGAGGAGCTGGACCGGGCGAACGGACCGCACATCACCTGGGACTGGACCAGGGGCCACTCAGGCGACCCCGGCAACGAGCGTTGTGATGAGATCGCTGGCTGGTTTTCGCGGTTGATTGGGCCGTTGCCGAACGGCCGGCGACCGGCCGCGCGGCCAACGCGCTCCCCGGCGCCCGGGGCCAGCACGCCACGCGCCCGACCCGAGCGCGCGGCGCCAGGGCCGACCGGTCCGGCGTCTGCATCCCCAGGCTCCGGACCGGCCGGCACGGTCTATCTCAGCGTGGTGGACGGCATCCTGAAGCGCCACGCTACCTGGGGCGAGTGCGAGGCGCGCGTTCGAGGGGTGGGCCGGGCGCTCTTCAAGAAAGTCCGCAACCGCGAGGAGGAGCGCGACGTCCTCCGCCGCTGGGGCATCACCGAGGCAGATCTGTTCGGAGTGTGACGACGCGATGACGCTGCAAGAACGCTTCGAGTCCCTGTACGGCCGGCCGGCCACCGCGAGCGTGTCGGCGCAGGG
This sequence comes from Chloroflexota bacterium, assembly GCA_020850535.1. Taxonomy (NCBI): domain Bacteria; kingdom Bacillati; phylum Chloroflexota; species Chloroflexota bacterium. The sequence goes on along the minus strand of JADZEM010000102.1, from coordinate 47,364 downwards.
GCGTGTGAACCTGATCGGCGAGCACACTGACTACAACGACGGCTTCGTATTGCCGATGGCGCTGCCTCTGGCGACGCGGGTCGCGGCCGCGCCGCGCGCAGACGACCGCGTGCGGGTCAGCAGCCGCGAGCGCGACGATGGCGCGATCTCGACCTATCGGTACGGCGACGAGCAGCCGGCCGGGTCGTGGGTCGACTACGTGCAGGCCGTCACCAGCGTCTTGACTGCCGCCCGCTACCGCCTCGACCGAGGCCTGGACATCGCCCTGGAGTCGGATGTGCCGCTCGGGAGCGGGCTGGCGTCGAGCGCCGCGCTGCTGGTGGCGCTGATGCGGGCGGCGCGCGGGGTACTCGGCCTGGAGCTGGACGACGTATCGCTGGCGCGGCTCGCTCAGCGGGCCGAAAACGACTTCGTCGGGGCGCGCGTCGGGATCATGGATCAGCTGTGCGCCAGCCTCGGCGACGAGCACCACGCCCTGTTCGTGGACACCCAGTCGCTCGCCTATGAGCGCGTGCTCTTCCCGGACACGCTGGAGCTGGTCGTCATCAACTCGGGCGTGTCGCACAGCAACGCAGCCGGCGACTACAACACGCGTCGCTCGGAGTGCGAGTGGGCCTGCGCGCTGCTCGGGGTCAGCAGCCTGCGCGCCCTGACGCTTGACGACCTGCCGCGCATCGACGCGCTGCCCGCTCCGCTGAACCGTCGGGCGCGCCACGTGGTGACCGAGAATCAACGGGTGCTCGACATGGTGGCCGCGCTGAAGGCCGGACGGCTCGACGAGCTTGGCCCGCTGATGGCCGGCTCGCACGCCTCGATGCGGGACGACTACGAGGTCTCGGTGCCGGAGATCGATCTGCTGGTTGCGCTGGCCGTAGCGCACCCGGAGGTGGTCGGGGCGCGCCTGACCGGCGGCGGCTTCGGCGGATCCATTGTCGCGCTGACGCGCCGTGGGGCAGCCGCCGCTATCGGGTTCGCGGTGGTGGCGGCCTATCGCGCACGGACCGGTCTGAACGGCCGGCTGCTCGTGCCGGCGGGCGGCTAACCCGGCCGGATCGGGCTCGACTACGCACGCCTTACGTTGTGCGCGGCGTTCGAGTCCGGCTGCAGTGGCGTCGAGTTTTTGGGAACCCGACAGAAGACCGCCGATTCTGGTCAACTCGGAGCGCTTTCTCTTCCCGAAGGGATGGTCAGCGGGCATTTCGGTGCGCTATCCTCCCGCGCCGGAGGTGCGAATCGGCATGCGACTGCGCGCCTGGCTGCTCGCCTGCGCAACCCTCTTGATTCTCCTGGTCCCCATCGCCGTCGCGGGGACGGCCATGGCGACCAACGAGCACCCGTCCGGCGCGTTTGTCGCGGGCGTGCGTGCCGCTGCGCCAACGGAGTCGTTGGCAGCGGAGCCACGGGCGTCGGCAGGCACGGTGCGGCAGGCGTACGACCTCCTGCTGGACAACTTCGTCTCGCCCCCGGAGCCCGCCGCCCTGGTGACCCTGGCGGCCACGGAGGTCGGCAGGCGCGCGGCCGACCGCAAGCCTGGCGAGTGGTCGGCCCCGTCCATCGCGTCGGACGCCACGCGTGAGGACGCCTGGTTGGCCTTCGAGCTGTGGCTGGATCGCGTGGCGCTGCTGATGGGACCGATCATGGAGCGCAGCGCTCTCGACGAGATCGCGATGCGCGCGCTGGCAGGGGCGATGGCCGAGCACCACACCCGCTACCTCGATCCGCGCCAGAACGCCGAGTACGAGGCGTGGCGGCGCGGTGAGGTCAGGTACGAAGGGATCGGGGCGCGCCTGCGACGGCCGTCTACGGTGGTGCTCGAGGTGTTCGACGGCAGCCCGGCCGCGCGGGCAGGCATTCGGACGGGTGACCGCATCATCTCGGTCGACGGCGAGTCCGTCGTGGGCGTCAGCTCCGATATCGCGACCAGCAAGATTCGCGGGCCGAGCGGCACGCCCGTTGAACTGGCGGTCGAGCGGCGCGGCGAGGCGACGCCCTTGCACTTCAACGTCGAGCGCGGCGAGATCCAGTTGCCGTTCGTACGCTGGTCGGTTCTGACCCGCGAGAACGGCGTCAAAGTCGGCTACCTCCAGATCAGAGGCTTCCCGGAGCCGAGCGTCGACGAGCGCGTCGGGCAGGCGCTGGCCGAGATCGGTCGGCAAAAGATCGACGGGATGGTGCTGGATCTGCGCGGCAACAGCGGCGGCCGGATCGACGTTGGCATGCGGGTCGCGAGCCGCCTGATGAAGGATACCGTGGTCTTCAATCAGGTTGACCGTTCAGGACGCCCGCGCCCGGTCAGGACGCAGGCTGGAGCCTACTGGGAGCGCGGCGTCCCGATGGTGGCGCTGGTGGATGCCGGGACGGCCTCGATGGGCGAGATCCTGAGCTCGGCGCTGCAGGAGAGTGGCGTTGCACGGGTCGTCGGAATGACGACATCCGGCAGTGTGGCCGGCGCTCGGATGTTCCCACTGGGGAACGGCGGCGCGCTTCAGATCACCGTGCTCTCGATCACCTCGGGCAAGGGCGCGGTCCTCAACGACGTTGGCGTGACGCCGGATTCGAGCGTCGATCTCTCGGACGATGATCTGCTGTCCGGGCTGGACGCGCAGCTTGAGGCCAGCATCAGGCTGCTCGGGATCGGGTCGCGGCGCGCCGGCCTGCTTGAGCCGTTGCCGCTCGCACCGTATCGGGAGGCTGCATGACTGACGCAGACGTACGCGCGACAGCGGTGAGCCAGTCCGAGGATCGCATCGTGCTGGCCCAGGTGATGTTGCCAGCCGACGCCAACCCGAGCGGCGACGTCCATGGCGGCACGCTGATGAAGCTGGCTGATACCGCCGGCGGCATCGCGGCGGCGCGCCACGCGAAGCGTCGGGTCGTGACTGCTATCGCCGACTCGATGACCTTCGAGGTGCCGGTGAAGGTCGGGGATCTGGTGTTGCTCGAAGCTCAGGTCACCTGGGTGGGCCGCACCAGCATGGAGATCGAGGTCGCGATCTTCGCCGAGAAGATCGTGACCGGCGAGCGCAAACGGGCGTCGCTGTCCTACTTTGTGTATGTGGCGCTCGGGCCAGACGGGCGGCCCCACGAGGTCACGCCGCTCGAGCTGCACACCGACGCCGAGCGCGAGCGCTTCGCACGGGCCGAGCACCGCCGGCAGTTCCGGCTGGCGCAGCGGAGCCATCCATCGTCATGATCCAGGGACAGGCCCGGCCGGCAGGCGCGCACGGCTCGGTCTGGCCGGGATGCGGACGTTATGGCAACCACTGAGGCACATCGCGGTCGGCTGCGGGTCGTTGTCAGCAACGACCTCGTGGGGCGTGGCTCCTCTGCGCTGGCGCAGCCGTTCGCGAGTGTCGCGCCGCGGGCGGTGGCGTCCGAGCTGCTGGCCCTGGCGACACTGTTGGCGGCACTGGTCGCGGTCTACTGGCCGCTGCTCGCGGGCGTCGGCATCTACGCCGAGTCCGACACGTTCACGTTCTTCTACCCGGTCTACGCCGTGCTGCACGAAGCGCTGCGGGCTGGCGAGCTGCCACTCTGGACACCGTACGTGTTTGGCGGCTTTCCGCTGTTCGCCGAAGGGCAGATCGGCGCGCTCTATCCGCCGTCCATCGTCGCGGCCGCGCTGTTCTCGCCGGTCGAGGGCTTCCTGCTGCTGCGGGTCTTCCACGTCGGCGTGGCGATGCTCGGCGCGTACGCCCTGGCGCGAGCGCACCGCGTCGGGCGGTGTGGCGCGGTGATCGCCGGACTGACGTTCGGCCTGGGCAGCTTTGTCGTCGCGCAGCAGCATCACGCCAATCTGCTGGCCGCCGCCGTCTGGCTGCCGTTATTGCTGGCGCTGATCGAGGTGGCGCTGGCTCGGCAGGGATGGGTCGGGCACGGCCTGCTTGGACTGGCAGCGCTGGTGCTGGGCCTGGAGGCGCTGGCGACACACGTCCAGCCGCTGATGCTCACGGGGGCGTTGCTGGTCGCCTATGTCCTGGTGCGGCAGACCTGGATGGCGATTTGGGAGATGCACGCCGGCGGCCTGCGCCGTGGCGCTCCAATTGCCCTGTTGCTGCTCGTGGACGCGCTCGGGACCGTCGTCTTCGTGGCGGCCGTCGGCGCGCTGATCGCCGCCGCCCAGATCCTGCCGCTGTACGAGCTGAGTCAGGAATCGTGGCGAGCGGGCGGCTGGACCTACAACGACGCCATCGAGTACTCGCTGCCGCCCGTCAACCTGATCACGCTGATCTTCCCGTTCTTCTTCCGGACGCCGGATGGTGGACAGTGGTCGCTGTGGCAGATCTGGGAGTCCGTGCTCTACGTCGGGATCGTCCCGCTGCTGCTGGCCGTGGTGGCGGTCCTCGGCGTGCGGCGGTGGGCCGTGACGTTTTTCGCGCTGGCTACCGGCGTGAGCGTGGTTATCGCGCTCGGCGGCTACGCCCCGTACGGCCTCTACGAGCAATTGTGGCTGCTGCCAGGCATGAACGTACAGCGCGCGCCGGCCCGTTTCACGTTGATCGCCGTGCTCTCGCTGGCGATGCTGGCGGCGTTCGGCGCGGACTGGCTGGCGGCCCGGCGTGACGAGCGTGGCGTGGCTCGGTGGCGCACGCAGCTGATCGGGCTGCACGTGGGTGTGCTGGCGTTGCTCGGCCTCGTCCTCGGCCACCTCGTCGTCTGGCGGGCCTGGATTCAGGCTGACCGTCCATGGGCCATGCAACTGCTCGGCAAGACCTATCTGGCCCAGACCCAGGATCCGCTGCAGATGCTGTTGCCGCTCGACGTCGTACGCGGACTTGAAAACGCCCTCAGCCTTGCCAACCCGAAGACGGCAGTCCCGTTGGTGTTGCTCGGCCTGTTTGCGTTGCTGCTGGTGGCGTGGCGGGAGCTGCGGCGACTCGCGCCGCTCTGGCAGGCGGCGCTGGTGCTGCTGGTGGCGATTGACCTGGCCCTGTTTGCCAGCGACTTTCACCCACTGGTGGACATCTCGTATCTTGGAGAGCCCGGGCCGGCCGGCCGCGCCCTGATCGAGCGGGACGGCCCCTGGCGCATGCTCACGCGGCCAGACGTGCAGGAGCCGCAGCCGAACGAGCTGCTGCCGCACGATATCGCCGAGGCTGGCGGGTACAGCCCGCTCCAGCTCGCACGCCACCGCTGGTACGCGCAGTCCGTCCAGACGGTCGACGACGTGCTGTTGGACCTCTGGTCGGTGCGGTGGATCGTCGAGCCGGCGCGGCCGGAGTCGCTGCCGTCGTACCAGATGGTCAGCTTCCACCCAAGCCGTCCGCTCATGATCGGCGGGGTCGGGACGCCGAACGGGCAGATCACGCTGCGCCCGGAGCCGGAGACGACCACGTCGCTGCGGTTGATCTCGGCACTCAACGGCGGCGAGACGATCCCAGACGGCGAACAGGTCGGTGAGTGGCTGCTCACCGACACCGAGGGCGTCCGCTACGTGCTGCCGATACGGGCTGGCCGCGAGATCGCCGAGTGGCGGCCGCGCGCGCCGGGGCGGGTCGTCCAGCACCGACCGATTCAGAAGGCGGCGGCCATCGGCGATGTTGGCGCGCAATCGATTCTGGGCTACGCCGAGATCTCGCTGCCTCGTCGGGTGACCATTTCGGAGTTGGAGTACCGCCATACGAATCCCCTCGGCCAGACCGTCCTCTACGGTGTGGCCTTGCACGATCGCGAGGAGGACGCCACGGCGCAGGTCGGGCGCGAGGACCGCCTGAAGCTGGTCTACTCCGATCCGGCCGTCAACATCTTCGAGAACGAACGCGCCTATCCGCGCGCCTTCGTCGTTCCAGAAGCCGTGCTGGCGCCGGACGGCGCCGCCGCCATGGCTCGCCTGCGAAACGGGCCGCTCGATCCGCGCCGTCAGGTGGTCGTCGAGAGTCAGCCATCTGTCGGCATCGGCCCATTCGTGGGGACACCGCCGGTCGAGGCGGTCATCCTGGCCGAGAGCGGCTCGGTCATCGACATCCAGGCCGATGCGCCGGCCGGTGGCTTCCTGGTGCTCACCGATCCGTTCTATCCCGGCTGGCGGGCCTACCTGGACGGCGAGGAGCAGCCCATCCTACGCGCGGATTTCCTGTTCCGTGCCGTCGGCCTGCCGCCGGGACAGCACGCTGTTCGTTTTGTCTTCGTGCCGCCGTCGCTGGAGCGAGGCATCTCGCTGTCACTGGTCGGCCTCGGACTGGCGGCGAGCGCAGCGGTCATCGGCCTGGGGATGCCGCTCCTGCTGGGGGCGATCCGTCGAGCGAGACGGCCGGCGGTCACACCGACCGCTGGCTAGATCGACGACAGACACTGGCAGGTGTGCCCGGCGGCACAGGCGCAGAACGGACTGTCCGGAAGGGCATGGTATACTGCGAAGGCAGACCCAGTACGGCGGACGGGAGTTTTCAGCTGGAAGCACAAGCACTCGCGCGGCGGATCGTCGAGGTGGCGTCCGACAAGCAGGCCAGCGACATCGTCTTGCTCGACATCCGTTCAGTGGCGACCGTCGCCGACTATTTCGTCGTGATGAGTACGGCGAGCGAGCGACAGCTTTCGGCCATTGTCCGCGAGCTTGGCGACGCACTTCGCAATGACGACGGCGTCCGCCCGTTGCGGGTCGAGGGGCAGGCCGCGTCGGGCTGGGTGTTGATCGACTACGGTGACGTCGTGGTGCACATCTTCAGCGCCGACCAGCGTCGGTTCTACCGGCTCGAAGAGCTATGGTCGGCCGCAGTTCCCCTGGTACGGATGCAGTAGATGAGCGACGAGGAACGGCCCACCCAGTGCCGTGTGGGCGCCGTGTTAGGCGTCGGAATCGGGGTCGGCGTGGTGGTCGGGTTCGCCGTGGGGTCGTTCGTGGCCTTGCGGCTGGGACACGAAGCAGTGGACTCCGTCAAGAGCGCGTTCGGGCGTCTGGCTGGCCGCAGCAACCAGGTGAATTTCGAGCTGCTGCTGCAGTAGCCCGGCAGGTGTCCCCCGAGCCGGGCCGGCGGCGGGGCGTGGCTCAGGCTGCTGGCACGGTGATCCGGACGGTGGTGCCGCTCGCGCGGCCGGGCACGGGCACGATCTCGATGTCGCCGCCGGTCTGCTCCAGCGCGCGACGGGCGAGATACAACCCGAGTCCCAGCCCACGCACCCCATGGTCGCGCGCGTTGGATCCCCGCTCGAACGGCGCAAAGACCCGCGCCTGGTCCGCTGGCGGGATGCCGATGCCATCGTCGTGCACGAGGATCTCGCCTGCACCGCCAGCAGACCGCACCTCGACCGTGACGTTCTGCCCGGGCCCGGAGTAGCGCACGGCGTTCACCAGGACGTGCGCCAGCGCCTGCGCCACCAGCGTCCGACTCGCCAGCACCTGGGCATCGCCGAAAACGATAAACCCACGGTCCTCGCCCTCGCGCCGCGTGATGTCATGTACGACGCCGTCAACGAGGTCGGCAAGCTGGATGCGTTCGTGCTCGGGCGCCGGCTCGTCGTCCTCCAGGTCTGACAGTTCGGAGAGCAGGCCCAGCATGTCCGACAACCGCGCGCTCTCCCGGTTGAGGACAGCTACAGCGTTCGACGCCTTCGGCTCGTTTCGGAGCGTGCGCTTCAGCACCTGCGCGTAGCCGTGGATCGACGTCAGCGGCGTGCGCAGCTCGTGAATGACGCTCGACGGCAGCCCAAAGCGCTCGGCGGTCCTGGGGGCCGGCGCGGGGCGCTCGACGGTCGGCGGAGCGGACAGCCCGGCGCCGAACAGGCTGCGCGGGTCGGCCACACGATCGAATCGGGCCGCATGGTCTCCGTTGGTAGGGCTGGAGATACCCGCAACGTCTCCGCCAGACATTCGCTACACTCCGAGAGTGGGGATGGCGCATCCATCACGTGGTAGCTCGGCGCAGCGTGCGCCGTGCCGCCGGGCGTCGACGATGGTCCCCATCTCTGTTGCACGACTCGTGCCACGTCTCGCCGGTGCGACGCTCGAAGGGCTTCGACAAGGGAGCGTGCGCCGCGGCCACACAGCAAGGGAACAGCATGTCAGAGAGCAGATCGGGCCAGCCGGGCGAGACCGCGGCAACCTCGGCGGCCAACGCCGCGCCTCCGCTGGTAGGAGATGTGGTGTTCGGGAACCTGGAGAGCCCGGTCGCCGTCTGCACGCTCGGCAGCCGGTCGCTCCTGGCCGATCTGGTGGCCCGCCCGGAGATCGCCATCGCCGGGCGCGTCTTCACGGAGAACGTCGGCATCGAGCGGATGGTGCAGAACGTGGCCGGCATGACGACGCTGCGCGTGCTCGTCGTCTGTGGGCGCGAGACGCCGCATGCTGTCGGACAGACGATCCTGGCGCTCCACGCCAATGGACTCGACGCCGACCACCGGGTCATCGGCTCGACAGCCCCCGAGCCGTTCATGCCGAATCTCCGCCCCGATCAGCTTCGCACCTTTCAGCGCCGAGTCCAGGTCGTCGATATGATCGGCGAGCTGGATCCGGCCACGATCATCGCGCGGTCGGGCGAGCTGGCCGCGTCGGTCGGCACGGCTGCTGCCAGAGCCGAGGACGGCGAGGCTGTGCGGAGCGCGGACCGTGCCGAGCGTATCAAGGCGACGCTCGACCAGCGGTCGGCCTGGGAGTACGATCCGATTGGGTACTTCCTGGTCTTCGTGGACCGCCCCAACGGACTGCTGCGCGTCGAGCACTACAACCAGCGCCATGAGCTTCAGCATGTCGTCGAAGGAGCCGGCGCCGCAGAGATCGGGCAGACGCTCGCCCGGCGCGGTCTGGTGACGCTGCTCGCCCACGCCGTCTACCTGGGGCGCGAGCTTGGGCGGGCCGAGTCGGCGCTGCGCCTGAACGTCGACTACGAGCAGGACCGCCCTTTGATGAACCATCCGCCGATGGACGCGCACGGCTGAGCGATAGCAGCACACTGAGAGAGGCGTGCGGAGGGCCGCACGTTCGGAGGGCCATCTGTGGCGACGGTACTGGCGATCTCGGCGCATCCCGACGATGAGCTGTTCGGGGCAGGATACCTGGCGAAGCTGGTGAGCGAGGGGCACGACCTCTATCTGCTCTGCACGACGCGGGGCGAGGGCGGTGAGGTCGGCGAGCCGCCCGTCGGGCCGAAATCGCGCCTCGGGGAGTATCGGGAAGTCGAGATGCGCGGCTCGGCGGCGGCGCTCGGGGCGCGCGACGTCTGGTTCCTGGACTTCGTCGATCCGTGGATGGAGATCGGCGGCGAGGCGCTCGCCATCGACGCCGGGCCAGTCGAGTTCTGCGCGGCGCTGGCCGAGCGGATCGGCAAGCTCAGGCCGGACGTCGTCCTCACCCACGGCTCGAACGGCGAATACGGCCATCCGCAGCACATCTACACTCACCGGGCCGTGCTGGCAGCTCTGGGGACGCTCGCGCCGTGGACGCCCTCGGAGCTGCTCACCTGGTGCGCAAACGACGGCAAGGGCGGCGTGGACCGGATCGTCAACGAGGATGATCGGGCCGACATCACGCTGGACATCTCGCCCTGGTTCGACCGAAAGCTGGCGGCGGCCAACGCCCACGTCAGTCAGCACGCGATGTTCGTCCGCAACAACAAGGTGACCGATATCGCGGACGCCCTCCGGCGCGACGAGGCGTTCAAGCGCTGGCCGACCGGTCCGTTCCTCGCCGTCAGCGAGATCGTGCGGCCGGGCGGACGGGAAGTCGATACGTGGCGGTAGCGTGACTGACGGCCGGTGTGCGCCGGCCGGTAAGATTCGTGGCAAGTAGGGTCGCCCGCGAACGGCGGTGCGGGCGCAGCCAGCGATCCGATCTCTGCCACAGCCGTGAGGGAGCACCAGATGCCGCGTAGGCCCGTGACCGAGAGCCCGTTTCAGCAGACGCTCAAGGGGGTAGCCGCCGGCCTCGTCGGCACGCTGGTGATGACCACAGGGCTCCAGGCCGCCAGCCGGTTGCTGGGCGGGTCGCCAGCGCAGCGCGACGACGACTCGTTGGATGAGGCCGAGCTTGACGACCTGCGGGCCATCGACACGGGCCGGCAGTTGCCGCCGCAGGAGCAGGTGGCCGAGCGGCTGGCCAGCCGAGTGTTCAACCGCGAGCTGTCGCAGGAGAGCCGGCAGCGGATCGGCCTGTGGATCTACTGGCTCTACGGGGCCGGCTGGGGCGCACTCTCCGCCCAGATCCAGTTGCGGCTGCGCCCGCCCGCCGTCCCTTACGGCATCATCACCGGGATCGTCGTCTGGCTGATCGGTCCTGGCCGGATCGTGCCCGCCCTGCGTCTGTACGAGCGACCGGCGCGCGCCGCGATGGGTCTGCGGGTGGTGGCCATCGGCCTGCACATCCTCTACGGCGTAACGACGGCGCTGACCCTGGATCGACTCAGTCCGCCTCGGTAGAGCGGGAGGGAGTATCGGTGGCGGAGGCCGTGCCGCGCGTGCCGCTGGGAGACGCTCTGCGCCCGCTCGCCGAGCAGGCGTTTCGGCCAGCCCTGATCGGCATGGCCGGGCTGACGGCTGGCGCACTGTTGCCACCCGACTGGGTGCTGCACGGTCCGCAACTGTGCATCTTCAAGCTGATGAGCGGACTGCCGTGTCCCGGCTGCGGCCTGACCCGCGCCGTGGTCTTGCTGATGCACGGCGACCTGACCGGCTCGCTGTACTATCATCCGCTGGCGGTCTTCCTGGTGCTGGCGGCGCTGCTGCTGGTTGCCGTTGACGCCTATGCGTGGTGGCGGGCGCACCCCGGCGGACTGGCCGCGACGAAGCCATCCTGGCTGCTGGAGTGGCTCTCGAAGACGCCGGCCCCGTGGGTGCTGATCGGGCTGATGCTGGCGCTGTGGGCCGTGCGCCTGCCGCTGTACCTGGTGGGCAGCTGGGTCTACTGAGCGGGTCCGGCTCGGCTCGCATCGCGCGCCGTCAGGACACGGCTGCCCGTCTGTCCCCGATGCGTCGTCTGGCCAGCGCTACCGCCGCGCCGATGGCGATGCCACCCAGGATCATGTTCAGGCTGACGATGGGCGCATAGTAGTGCGACGAGTCGAAGCCCAGGTTGACGGTGACGATGACGTAGGTCGCGAGCGACCAGCAGAGCAGCAGCAGCTCGCGCCCGGCTGTCCCGCGGCGTAGTGAGCGGAACGCGCGCCACGCCAGCAGGGCGACGCCAACTGGCACGAGCAGGGCGTCGGCAGCGATTGGTGTCACCACTCCAGGCGTACCCCAGCTACCGAACGCCCGCCGACCGACCCGCTCGACGCGAGCGATGAGGTCGGGCGGCACGGCCTGATCGCTGAAGACCTGTCGCTGAAACTGCATCTCGTCCTGGCGGTGCTCCACCAGCGCCCAGGCCCGCTCAACGGGCTTCAGGTAGAGCAGCGGGTTGGCGATCACGAACAGGATCACGGCCGCCAGGGCCAGGTCTACCCAGGAGCGCAGCCCTGCTGTGCGGCCCGTCGCGCGAATCGCCAGTCCCTGCTGCACCAGGGCGAACAGCACCAGGCCGACCGCGCCCATCGCGCCGTTCAGCTTGGCGGCCGTCGCCAGCGCGAGCGACGCTCCGACCGTCAGGGGCGTCCAGGCCAGCCGCCTGAGTCCGGCCACCCGTGGAAGGACCGTCAGGGCCAGCAGCAGCGTCAGCAGCGTGAAGGTCGCCACGATCGACTCGGCCAGTGCGCGGGTCCAGATGGTGGTCAACAGCGGATTGACCAGCGCCAGAGCGACCGTTGCCAGCCCTGACAGCGGCCCGCCCAGGAGTCGGGCGATCCCGTACAGCAGGCCGACCGCCGCCACCCCGAACAAGAATGTGACTCGGCGCGCCGCTGCCAGTAGGTCCGCCTGCGGCACGTTGCCAGCCCGCTCGTTGAAGGCCCGACTCTGGAGGCTGTCGTACCGTCCGTTCAACTGCTCTGGAGTCCAGTCCTGGAGCGCCAGCCCGAGGCCGATCAGGTAGCGGGCCACGGGAGGGTGAGTCAGCACGATGTAGTTCGGCTGCCAGGCCGGGCCGAACAGGTCGCGGTCCACGAAGGTGATCCAGTAGTAGCGGCTGGTGGCGATCCAGCGGCTCTCGTCGATGGTGAACCCCTGGCGAACGGCCGGGCCGCGCAGCACAACGGCCGCGGCGGCCAGCACCAGCAGGAGCAGCCCGACCTCGCGGACCAGCCGCCAGGGCGACCAGGGCAGCCGCCCGGCCGAATGACCAGAACAGGCGTTCGACTGAGACACTGGCGTGATGGCCGGGCCATTGACGGCGGCGCGTCGATATCCGAACATACGTTCAGATCAAACGTTCGGCGCGGACGCGGTTCGGCGGGCGGTCTGGCACACGATCTGCGTTGGGATTCTGTCAGCGCGCGCACGCAGCGGGCCGTGACCTACCGAAACGGGCAGTTTCACGCGAGTGCGATCCCAACGCTCCGCGGACCGACGTTCAGAAAGCAAAGGGGACGAGCGATGTTTGTGGACAATGGCGGGGCGCTCTGGCTCTCCGATCCGGCCGTGGTGCTGATGGTTCTGGCAGGCGTGATCGGCATCGTGATGTGGTGCCACCGCTGGATGGAGACCGGCACGATGCCGCTGCCGGGCAATCTGAACGTCGGACGCGTCACGCGGGAGCGCACGCTCCGCGAGAAGCTGGCAGCCCGCCCAGCGCCGCGGCAGGTCAGCCGCCTGGACCGGTCGGCTCGACTGGCCACTCGCGCCCGGCGTAGCGGCTCGCCACGGCAGGCCGCCTGACGTCGGCGCGCGCCCCTTCGGACGCGCCTGCATTCGCACAGCCGTGGCGTCCAACACCCCAGGCGATCAGTCGAACGGGACCGTCGATGGCCCGTTGCCGACGCTCGCCGGCAGGATCTCGACGGCCAGGAAGCGCGCTGGCCGAGCCGGCTTGTTCTCCAGGATGAACGGCTCCCGACCGCTTTCATAGAAGTAGCCATTCGTCCCAAAGGTCTGCGAGCTGTTCTCCCAGTCCTTCCGAACCGTCGCCGTCCCCTCCTGCACGAAGAAGATCGTCGGGCCGAGTCGCGCATGCGGCTCGGTCTTTGCTTTCGGTCCGAACTCCATGTCCGTGACCCGCAGCATCAGCGGACCCCGCGGCAGGTCGGTCAGCGGGATCTGCACGTACGGTCCGGAGCGGACTTCACCCTCGTTGTGCTTGCCCTCGGAGGTGAAGCGCTGCTGTCCGTCGAAGCCCCGGCTGGCCGGCAGGAGATCGAACATCAGGACGCGATTTGCTTCCTTGCCGGGGTTGAGCGCTGAGTGCAGCGGCTCCATCCCTTCAAAGTAGGCCTGCCCCGGGCGGTAGGTGGCATCGGTCTTCGCTTCGAGGTTCGAGATCGTGATGTCGCCGCGCATCACGATATGCGCGCCGACGCCGATCTGCCGATGCTCGAAGATCGTCGCGCCCGGCTCCATCTCCAGCTCGGTCACGCGGAAGGTGTACGGCGCGTCGGGCGGCAACTGCTCCAGCGGCTGCTGGAGCAACACCTTCGGCTTGACGCGGCCCGTGTCCCAGACGATGCCCGCCGGCTTGGTGGGGAAGGCCGGGATGGTCCGCGAGACGGTCGTGCCGCCGGCTGCTGCACGAGACGTGGCCGCCGGCGCCGCCGATTCGTGGCTCAGGCGCGGGAGCAGCAGCAGGCCGGCCAGCACCAGCGCCGCGATGCCGACCGAGACCGTGGCTGTCGACGGACCGCCGCGAGCGGACGGCGGGGCAAGCGAGCTCATGCGCGCCTCCTCTCGCGGACCGGATTCCGCAGGATGCCGATACCCTCGATCTCACATTCGACCACGTCGCCGTTCTTCAGGTACTCGGGCGGCTTCCGGGCGAAGCCGACACCCTCCGGCGTGCCGGTCAGGATGACGTCGCCGGACTCCAGCGTCATGCCTTCGGAGAGCGAGGCGATGGTCGTCGGGATGTCGAAGATCAGCTTGCTGGTGTTCGAGGCCTGCTTGACGACGCCGTTCAGCCTGAGCGAGATGTTGAGGGTCGGGTTGTCGCCGAACTCGTCGGCCGTCACGATCCACGGCCCGAGCGGGCAGAACGTGTCGAGGCTCTTGCCCTTGAAGAACTGGCCGCCATGCCGGAACTGCAGGTCGCGCGCCGAGATGTCGTTGGCGACGGTGTAGCCGAAGACGTGCCTCCAGGCATCCGCCTTCGCGATGTCTCGACCGCCGGGGCCGATCACCACCGCCAGCTCAACTTCCCAGTCCGGCTCGCTGGTCAGCGACGTGTCGATCTCGATGGTCTCGCCAGGGCCGATGACGCTCGTCGGGGCCTTGGTGAAGAACATCGGGAAGGCCGGCTCCGCGACCGGCGCGCCGAAGAGGGCCGCGCCCTCGGCCGCGTGTGCGCGGTAGTTGAGGCCGAGGCAGAGCAGGTTTCGGCTCGAACGCGGGATCGGCGCGAGCAGCATGACCGATGTGAGCGGAACGCCGCTCGGGCTGGCGGCCAGGACCGAGCGGGCCGTTTCGAGGGCGGCCCGGCCGCTCTGGATGAACGCGAGCATGCTCGACGGCAGCGCACCGCCGGAGGCAGTCGCCAGATCGACGACCTGTTCGCCGACCACTGCACCGAGACGAGCGGCCCCGTCTTCGGCTCTGAACGTCACGAGGCGCATGGTGTGCAACCCTCTACTCTGGGTGTGCGGCCACGCAGAGGGTGGCCGAGCGTGCAACTGCGTGACTGTACCGTCTGTCGCGCTCAGGCGTCGATGGTTGCCTGTTCGCGGCCACCGCCAAGCAGCATCGGCATGATCGAACGGACCCGCCTGACGACCTCGGGCAGCACGTCGAGCACGCGATCGACGCCGGCATCGTCGGTGGCGCGGCCAGTCGTCAGGCGGACGCTGCCACGGGCCAGCGGTGGCGGCAGCCCGAGCGCCGTCAGCACGTGCGAGACCTCAAGCGTGCCAGACGTGCAGGCCGAGCCGCTCGACGCGCAGACGTCGTACTGGTCGAGGTCCATCAGGATCGACTCGCCGTCCGTGTCCGCGAACACGAAGCTGGCGCTGTTCGGCAAGCGGTCAGTCGGGTGGCCGGTCAGGCGCGCGCCGTCGATCCGCGCCAGCAGGCCGGCGATGAGACGGTCGCGCAGGCGGGCGTCGTGCGCGACGCGGGCCGCTCGCTCGTCCTGAGCCAGCCGCAGCGCCTCGGCCATGCCGACGATCCCGGCGACGTTCTCGGTGCCAGCCCGCAGGCCACGCTCCTGGCCCCCGCCGTGTGCGTCGGCCACGAGCGGCGTGCCCCGTCGGACGTACAGCGCTCCGACGCCCTTCGGACCGTAGATCTTGTGGCCGCTCAGCGAGAGCAGGTCAACGCCGAGCGCCTGCAGGTCGATGGCGAGTCCGCCAGCCGCCTGCACGGCGTCGCAGTGGAACGTCGCGCCCCGGCGGTGCGCGATGGCCGCCGCCTCGGCGACCGGCTGAATGGTGCCAATCTCGTTATTCGCCAGCATCACCGAGACGAGCGTCGTGCTCGGGCGAATGGCCTGCTCCAACGCCGCCAGATCGACCGTGCCGTACTCGTCGACCGGCACGTAGGTCACCTCGAAGCCGGCGCGGCGCTCCAGCCACTCGAACGTGTGCAGCACGGCGTGGTGCTCGACGGCGGTCGTGACGAGGTGGTTGCCCTCCGCGCGGCGCGCGTAGGCGACGCCTTTGATGGCGAGGTTGTCGCTCTCGGTGCCGCCGCTCGTGAACAGCATCTCGCTCGGGCGGCAGCCGAGGACGTTCGCGACGGTATCGCGCGACTCGTCCAGTGCGCGGCGTGCGACGCGCCCGTGGCCGTAGAGGCTCGACGGGTTGCCCCAGCGGTCCCGGAGATACGGCAACATCGCCTCGAGGACACGCTCGTCAAGAGGCGTGGTGGCAGCATGATCCAGGTACGTCAAGCGGGCCATCGACGCTCGAACCTTAGCACCTTGCCGGCACGGCGGGCAAAACGCGTCGTACTTTGCCCGACTGGACGGGAACTAGGATGCCGCGAACGCTATCGCATGCTCGTACTGCCGGGCCAAGAAGCAGGCGATCCGTGCAAAAGGTGTCGTGATACGCCCATCGATCCGACTATCCATGTGTGCGACTGCCGCGCGATGATATGCTATGCTGGCGCAGCAGCCAGTCGGCGCAACGGGGCGCGACGGTGTGGCATCACCGGTACCTCAATGTGTGGGAGGTTTCTCGTGATTCGTCTGTTTCGGCCCGTCCTCACCGCAATGCTTGTTGGCGTCATGTTGGCTGTCACTGGACTAACGGGTACGCTGCCTGTACGCGCCCAGCGTCCAAGAGTCGAGCCGCACGAGATCTCGCTACGTCCGTCGGACCTCCCTCCCGACTTCACGATCAGCAAGGAGGAGTCGAGAGCGATGGACCCGGGGCCGGGCGTCCTGTATTCGGTCCTTCTGGAACGCCCGATTACCCCTGAATCGGTATCGACCGGACCGGTGATGGTGGGGCAGTTTATCGGCCGCTTTGATGGTCCGGTCGCGTACGACGGCTTCCTGGACGAGATTCGCCGGCGGGCCATCGAGCAGGAGGGGTTCGAGATGGTGCCGGGCGCGCCAAATGACGGCGGAACGGCAAGCCTTCAGAAGGTGGAGGAGGGCATCGTCACGTTTGAGGTTGGCTTCATCAAGCGTGACATGGTGATCTTCACGCGAGCGCTCGGCCGCAAAGGCGTCGTGTCGCTGCCGAGTGTGCTGACGCTCGCTGGCGTGTCCTCAGCCCGGTACGATCAGGTGCTGGCCGTCGGTCCAACTCCCGCCGCGCCAACGGAGTCGGCCTCAGCCCACGGCAGGTCAGCGCGGATCGGCAACACTGGCGGAAGTGGCGCGAACCTTCGGACGTTGCCGCACTCGACCAGCGAACTGCTGATGGTCGTCAACGACGGCGACACCATCATCGTGCTCGGAGCGCCTGAACAAGGGAGTGACGGCCGCAAATGGCACAACGTCAAGACGGGCGACGGCGTCGTCGGCTGGGTGGTGTCAGAGTACGTCATGTCCGACCAGGGGCCGGTGGTGGCTGCCGCGCCTTCCCCGCCGCCACCACCGGCCACACCTGCGCCGGCCGCTCTCGTGCCAACCCGGACCCCGGTCCCACCGACCGCGACGCCGAAGCCTGCTGCGGCCATCGACAATCGCCTGGCGCAGGCGTTGCGCCTGCTCTATGGCATCCGAAAGACGTTGGCGAACGGCACGACGCTGGGAGACGTCTTCCGATACACCGTGGAGAGCAGCGGCGTCAGCATGAACATGAAATCGTTGGAGCCGCAAGTCGGAGGATACTTCCAGGGGCGAACGAACTCCATCACCGTCAACTCGCAGGTACTGAATGAAGATTCGCGGACAGTCGCATCGATCCTCGCCCACGAGTTGACGCATGTCATGCAGTTCATGCAGGGCGAAAACCCAAGCCGCGCATGCGTCGAGAGTGAGGTCGCGGCGTTCCGTGTCCAGATCATCGTCTGGGTCACTCTGTACAACGGCCCCGCGCCAGGTCGGACCCTTCGTGAGCGTCTCGGCAACGACCAAGCGTACTACTACGCAACAGAAGGTGACCCGTGGTTGTACAAATATGTCGTGGACACTGAGGGCTATCAGGATCAATGTCGGCTCTGGGTGCCGTAACAACCAGCGCGAAAGCGATGTCCCCAGGTGCTGTCGCCGCAGGCTCTTGTCACCGTTCGCCGCCGGCCCGTATAGTCGGATGGTGTGGTGTGCGAGACGTTGCCTCCAAGACCACGAACTGAAGCGCGGCCATCTGGACCGCGCGAGTTCGCCACCCCACCCGACACCAGCATCCTCGGACCGGCGCCCCACTCGGGGCGCCGGTCCCCTTTTTGTGCCCGGTGATCTCGAGATTGTGATGCGGGATGCTGGCTCTGTGAGCCGCACGGGCCGCCGGCCCCGAAACTGGCTGTCGCTCACCCCGTTGTAGTTCTCAGAGCATGGAAGGAGCAGACGTGACTCGGTACATCTTCGTCAGCGGCGGCGTCGTTTCGTCGGTCGGTAAGGGCATCACGGTTGCGTCGCTCGGTCGACTGCTCAAGAGCCGGGGCATCGCCGTCTCCGTCCTCAAGCTCGACCCGTACATCAACATGGACCCGGGCACCATGAGCCCGTACCAGCACGGCGAGGTCTTCGTGACCGACGATGGCGCCGAGACGGACCTCGACCTCGGCCACTACGAACGGTTCGTCGATCTCAGCCTGACGAAGTCCAGCAACGTCACGACCGGTGTGATCTACGCCGGCGTCATCGGGCGAGAGCGGCGCGGCGACTTCCTTGGCGGCACCATCCAGGTCGTGCCACACATCACCAACGAGATCAAGGAGCGCATCAAGCGAGTGCCCCGGCAGACCGGCGCCGAGGTAGTGATCGTCGAGGTCGGCGGGACGGTGGGCGACATCGAGTGCCTGCCGTTCCTCGAAGCGATCCGCCAGATGCACCGCGAGCTGGGCCGCGAGCAGACGCTCTTCATCCACGTCACGCTGCTGCCGTTCGTCGGGCCGACCAAGGAGCTGAAGACCAAGCCGACCCAGCACAGCGTCAAGGAGCTGCGGAGCATCGGGATTCAGCCCGATGTGATCGTCGCACGGTCCGACTACCCGGTGGCCGACGACCTGAAGGACAAGATCGCCCTGTTCTGCGACGTGGACCGGCGGGCCGTTATTCCGCTGGAGACGGCAGACTCCATCTACGAAGTACCGCTGGTGCTCGAACAGGCCGGCCTGGGAGACTTCGTGGTTGAGCGGCTGGGCCTGGAGGCCACAGAGCCGGATCTCGTGGAGTGGCGCGAGCTGGTGGCCCGGGCCAAGTCGAAAGCGCCCGAGATCAAGATCGGCGTCGTCGGCAAGTACATCGAGCTTGAGGACGCCTACATCAGCGTCCGCGAGTCGTTGCACCACGCGGCCTGGCATCACAACGTCCGGGTCAGCCTCCAATGGATCGACTCGCAGCAGCTCGAAGGCGAGGATGCGGATCCGGCGGCGCGTCTCGGCCACCTTGACGGCATCGTCGTGCCCGGCGGGTTCGGGTATCGCGGCGTCGAGGGGATGATCCAGGCCGCGAAGTACGCGCGCGAGCATCAGGTGCCGTACCTCGGGCTGTGCCTCGGCTTGCAGGTGATGGTCATCGAGCTGGCGCGAAACTCGGCCGGCTTCGACGATGCCAACAGCGCCGAATTCAACCTCTTCACCCGGCATCCCGTCATCGACATCCTGCCCGAGCAGAAGGACGTCGCGGACAAGGGTGGCACGATGCGCCTCGGGCAGTACCCCTGCCAGTTGACCGACGGCTCGCGGGCGCTGGCGGCCTACCAGCAGGGCATCGTCTTCGAGCGGCACCGGCACCGCTACGAGGTCAACAACGAGTACCGTGCGGCCCTGGAAGAGGTCGGGCTGATTGCGAGCGGCCTCTCGCCAGACGGTCGCCTGGTCGAGATCGGCGAGCTGGCCGACCATCCGTGGATGCTCGGGACGCAGTTCCACCCGGAGCTGAAGTCGCGACCAAACCGACCGCATCCCCTCTTCCGCGACTTTATCGGAGCGGTTCGCACGCGCAGCGGCGTGGGCCGCAACGGCGTGGCCCACGTTGCGGAGGTTGAGTCCGCCTCCTGATCCGGGCCTGAGAGCGGCTGACCTCGCAGTTGTCGGGCCGCGACAGATCGCTGTGCTAGACTTGGGCGGCGCGTTGCCAACTGGTGACGCGCCGTCATGCACTTAATTGTGTGCGCGGCGTTGCGCCTCCACCTGCTGGAGCCGCCACGTTCGTCGTCTAGCTCCAGGGGGCAGATTCGTGAGCGGGCCTCACACCTACCTCGTCATTCTCGCCGGTGGCAGCGGCAGCCGATTGTGGCCGCTGAGCCGGTCTCACAAGCCCAAGCAGCTGCTGGCTCTGGCGGGCGAACGGTCGCTGCTGCAGTCGACGTTCGACCGCAATGTACCGCTGGTGCCTGCCGAGCGCGTCATCGTGATGACCGAGCAGTCGCACGCAGACGGCATCCGCGAGCAGCTTCCGGAGGTACCGCCGGAGAACATCATCGTGGAGCCGGCCCGGCGCGGGACCGCTGGCAGCCTGGGGCTGGCGGCGGCGGCGATTGCCGAGCGCGATCCGAACGCGGTGATGGCCTCGGTGCACTCCGACGCGCACATCGGCGACGCCGAGGAGTTTCGCCGCACCCTCTCGGCAGCGTTCGCGGCGGCCGAGAAGACGCGGCAGCTGGTGCTGATGGGCATCGAGCCAACCGGGCCGTCCACGCAGCTCGGGTACATCGAAGCGGCCGGGCAGCAGGACGAGATCGACGGCTACGCCGTGCGAAAGGTGGCGCGCTTCGTCGAGAAGCCGGACCTCGAGCGCGCGATGCAGTTCGTGAAGTCAGGCCGCCACTACTGGAACCCGGGCGTCTTCGTCTGGCGCGTTGACGCGATCCTCGCCGAGCTTCAACGACTGCAGCCACGAATCGACGACCTCGTTCGTCACATCGCGGCGCGGCTCAGCCAGCCGGACGGCGCTGAGGTGCTGGCGCGGGTCTACCCGACCGTGCCGATCGAGACCATCGACGTCGGCGTGCTGGAGCAGTCCGACATCGTCTCGGTGATCCCGGCGCGCTTCCCCTGGAGCGACATCGGCAGCTGGAGCGAGATCTTCGACGTGCTGCCGCACGATGCTGATGGCAACGTGGTCCAGGGCGAGCACCTGGGGCTGGGCACGCGCGACACTCTGGTGTACGGGACGTCGAGGAAGATCGCGACGATTGGCCTGACCGACATGGTGGTGGTCGAGACGAACGACGTGATCCTGGTCTGCCCGCGTGACCGCGCGGCCGACGTCAAGAAGCTGGTGGAGCGCCTGCAACTCGACCCGAGCAAGGCGGACCTGCTGTAGCGGATGCCTTGCCCCTCAGACCTCACCGCCCCGGCTCCCCGGTGAGCCTCACCCCCAACCCGCTGCGCGGCGCGAATATCGGCTGCGCAGTGGGTTGGGGCTGAGGTCTACTCAGGCGGGGGCCGGCGCTGCTGTGTGCCCGCGATTCAGCCCGAGCCAGCGGTTCAGCTCGCCAGTGTTCCACGAGTAGAGCAGCAGGCTGGCGTTGAAGATCGAGCTGTACGTGCCGGACGTGATGCCGATCAGCAGGGCCAGCACGAAGCTGTGAATCGTGGTTCCGCCGAACAACTGCAGGGCCAGCAGCGTCAGCAGCACCGTGATCGACGTGTTCACCGAGCGCCCGAGCGTCTGGGTCAGGCTGTGGTTCATCACGTCCTCGAACGGCTCGCCAGCGTGTCGCACGATGTTCTCGCGGACCCGGTCGAACACGACGATGGTGTCGTGAACTGAGAAGCCGATAACCGTCAGCACGCCGGTGATGAACATCGCGTCCAGCTCGACGGCGAAGAACCGCCCGAGCAGCGAGAAGATGCCGATCAGCAGCAGGGCGTCGTGCAGCAGCGCGATGACGGCGCAGGCGCCGTACCGCACCGAGTTCGGGACGCGGCGGAACGCCCACCAGAGGTAGAGCAGAATACCGCCGCAGGCTGCCGCGACGGCCAGAAACGCGTAGCGCACGATCTCGTCGGCGACGATGGGCGAGACCACGTCGAGGCTCAACATTTCGACCTGGCCGAAGCGCTGCGTCAGGCCGTTGACGATCACCTGTCGCTCGGTCTGCTCGGTGGAGCCGGCCGTCTCTGACAGCTGGCCCTCGAAGGGCAGCGTCCGCACCACGAACGTGCCGTCGTCCGCGCGCTGCACGATGGCCTCGGGATGGCCGAGCCCGGCCAGCGCCTCGCGCAGTTGCGGCTGATCGACGGTCTGTCCGAACCGCAGTGTCATGATCGTGCCGCTGGTGAAGTCGATGCCGGGCCGTAGGCCGCCCGGCAGCACGAGCGAGATCGCGCCGGGGAGGATCAGCACGAACGAGACGATGTAGAACCAGAGCCGGTACTTGACGAAGTCGAACGTCATCAGCGAGCCCCTCCCTCTGCCGAAAGCCGCGTGCGCGTCACCGACGCCGAGGCAGGATCGTCCGGCACCTCCATGCCGAACAGCGCCGGATTGTGGATCAGCCCGGTGCTCATCACGGCGGTCAGCAGGCCACGGGTCACGAAGATGGCGCTGAAGAGGCTGACGACCACGCCGATAGCGAGGGTCAGCGCGAAGCCGGTGATCAGGCTCGCGCCGAAGTTCTGGCCGAACCAGTAGAGCAGCAGACAGGTGATCAGCGTGGACGAGTTCGAGTCACGAATGCTCGTCCAGGCGCGGTCGAAGCCGGCCCGCACCCCTGCGCCGACGCTGCGGCCCCACCGCAGCTCCTCGCGCATGCGCTCGAAGATCAGGATGTTGGCGTCCACCGCCATGCCGATGGAGAGGATGAAGCCGGCGATGCCGGCCAGGGTCAGCGTCACCGGGATCAGCATGAAGACCGCCAGGGTGATCGCGGTGTACACGCCGAGCGCGAGCGTCGCCATCAGGCCTGGCAAGCGATAGTACATGATCATGAAGAGGGCAACGACCAGCAGGGCGATCTGCCCGGCCACGACGCTCTTCCGCACGGAGTCCGAGCCGAGCGTGGCATCGACCGTCCGCTCCTCGACGATCCGGATCGGCACCGGGACCGCGCCAGCGTTCATCTGAATCGCCAGGGTGCGCGCCTCCTGGAGGCGGACGCCGGTGATCACGCCGTTCCGGCTGATCTCGGCCTGGACCGTCGGCGAGGAGATGAGCTGTCCGTCCAGGAAGATACCCAACGGCCGGCCGATCAGCCGGCGGGTGATCTGGCGGAACAGCTCGGCGCCCTCGTCGTCAAACTCGAAGGCGACCTGGGGCTGGTTGCTGCGCTGCTCGAAGACCACCTGGGCGTTCGGCCGGAAGTACTTCCCCGTCAGCTCCTTCTCTGAGCCGTCCAGTCCGGTCGCCGTCGCCACCTTCCAGCCGCCCGTCGAAGGATCGTACTCGCGGAAGTCGAGCTGGGCCGTCTGGCCGATCAGTTTCTTGGCTTCCTCGATGTCCTTGACGCCCGGCAGCTCGACGATCACGCGGTCCGAACCCTGTGACTGGATCACCGGCTCGGCCACGCCGTAGGCATTCACCCGCCGTTCCAGCACCTGAATCACGCCCTTCAGTACCTGGGCCGTGTCCTGGCCTGGCGCCTTGCTCATGTCGGCCTGCAGCACCAGGTGGGTTCCACCTTGTAGGTCAAGGCCGAGCGTGAAGCCCTGCCGCTCCAGGCGGAAGTTGCCCACCCTGAGATTGAGACCGCCCGGCCACGGCCAGACGATCAGCAGCGAGATCACCGTCACGATGGCCGTGATCGAGAGACGCCATCGATTCTTCATGCAGTGCTCCGAGACTTCAGGTGCGGAATCATGGAGACGAGTGAACGGAATTATGCCAGCCTACCCGATCGCACGGGCCGTTTGGCGTGGGCGGCATCGGCCAGACGAGCGGGTGGGCACACGGGCGGGGTCAACGGGCCTCGTCGAGGCGGACGCGCTTGAGCCGCACTAACGACAGCAGCCGCTCTGGCTCGAAGCCGACTACATAGGGCCGTACCAGCGTCCGAGAGCCGTAGTAGAAGATGGGGATGGCCGGATACTCGGTCGCCAGGATCTCGTCGGCCTGCTGATACAGGCGCAGCCGCTCCGCGCGGTCAAGGGTGAGCGCAGCTTCGCGGACGTAGGCATCGTAGAGGTCGTGCGCCCAGGCCGAGTTGAAGCTGGACGGGTCTTCGCGGCTGTCCCAGATCTGGTTGTACCAGTTGTACGGATCTTCGTAGTCCGAGAACCAGCCGCCGCGCTGGAGGTCGCCGTTCTGTGCCCACTCGTCGCTGCGCCGCCAGCGCATGTACGCCGTCCACTCCATTGGCTCCAGTTTCAGCTCGATGCCGAGCGTGTCCTTGTACCGCTGGCGCAAGTATTCGCCAAGCTCTGTCCACTGCGAGCTGACGTTGAAGGCGAAGGCGATGGGAGGGAAGTCCGCGCCGTTCGGGAAGCCCGCGTCGGCCATGCCTGCCCGGGCTGCCGCCACGTCCTCAATCGGCCAGCGGCCCTCATCGCGCCCGAAGATCCCGTCTGGCGTCAACGTCAAGGCCGGTGTGCCGACCCGCTTGAGCACCGACTTGAGCACCTTCTCGCGCTCGATGACCTGGCCGAGCGCCCGGCGGACGCGGGCATCTTGAAGGTGCGGCTTGCGCGTATTGACGGCCAGGAACAGCGTTCCAGATTGGGCCGTGGTGCGCAGCATCGGCCGTGTGGCGGCGTCGGCGGTGATGCGCTCAACATCCCCAGGCGGCAGCTCGAACGATGCGCCGGTCCCGAACACGTCGAGGGCGCTGTTCTCGTAGGCGGAGAGCACGGCTGCCGCGCCATCGTCCGGGAAGATCGGGAGGGTGGCGCGGGGCATCAGGCGGTCGGCCGTCGGATAGGTGGGGTTCCGCTCCAGCGTGATCTGGCGGTCGTGCTGCCACTCGACCAGCCGGAACGGGCCGTTCGTGACGATGTTCTCGGGCCGAATCCAGCGGTCGCCGTGCCGTTCGAGGGCCTCCTTCTTGAGCGGCGCGAAGGTGATGAGCGACGTCAGGCGCGGGAAGTGCGCAAGCGGCTCCTCCAGGTTGACGACCAGCGTGCGGGCGTCGCGGGCCGTGACGCCGAGCAAGGCCGAGTCCAGCCGCTCGCCGTGGATCCGCGCGGCGTTCTTGATCGGATAGAGCAGCGGGGCGTAGTCGGCAGCGGTGCGCGGGTCGATGACCCGCCGCCACGCCCAGACATAGTCGGCGGCGGTGACCGGAGAGCCGTCCGACCAGAGCCGGTCGGTCCGCAGCGAGAAGGTGTAGGTGCGCCCCTCGTCGCCCACCTCCCAGCGCTCGGCTCCGAGCGGAGCTGGCTGGCCGGCCTCGTCGGTCTCGGTCAGACCTTCGAAGAGCTGGATGGCGACCTGCACCGAGCTGTGGTCGGTGGCGAGCGCCGGGTCGAGCGTGGGCGGCTCGGCGATGGGCATGCGGATCGACTGAAGCTGCGCCCGCACGGTGGCCGTCGCCGCGACATTCGGGGTCGGCGGGGGCGCGGTCGGCGCGACGGCCGGGGCGGGTGTGGCCCCAGCCGGGACATCGTCGCTGCTCTCGCTGCCGCCACGGCAGGCGGCGAGGAACGCGGCGGCCAGGGCCAGCGAACCGCCGAGCAGGCGTCGGCGTGAGATCGAGCCTTCTACGAGCCGGTCACGCCCTGGCGCCGACAACCGGCTCACTCCGCCTCAACGGCCTCGTCGACCGTGCGGGGCGTCAACTCGCGGCGAGGGGTCCGCTGGAGATCGTCCAGACTGTCCAGCCGGTCGACGTAGACCATGCCGTTGAGATGGTCGATCTCGTGTTGCAGCGCCTGGCAGAGCAGGCCCTCAGCATCCACGATTCGGAACTCCTTGCCGGAGGCGTCGCGGGCCTTCACGGTCACCTTCTCGAACCGCTTGACCTTGCCCCAGTAGCCGGGGACGGAGAGGCAGCCCTCATCCAGCAGGTGCTCGCCCTCGGTCTTGACGATCTCCGGGTTCACCAGCACGTGGACTTCGTCCTTCTCGGCCTCGATCACGGTTACCTGGAGCGGCACGCCGATCTGCGGCGCGGCCAGCCCGACGCCGGGGGCGTCACGCATCGTCTCGATCATGTCCTGCACCAGCGTGCGAAGCGCCTGATCGAAGCGTGAGACTTTGCGCGCCTTGTTCCGCAGGACTGCGTTCCCCAGCGCCACGATAGGGCGGACCGTCATCCTTGCTGCTCCTCCGAATTCACAGAACGATTGTATCAGTC
Organism: Chloroflexota bacterium; assembly: GCA_020850535.1. Lineage (NCBI taxonomy): Bacteria > Bacillati > Chloroflexota > Chloroflexota bacterium. The sequence continues at coordinate 21,628 of JADZEM010000102.1, read as the reverse complement.
AGTCGGACCGGGGCCGCGTCACGACTCTGAATCGCCTGCAAGAGCCGTGATGCCGTAGATCTCCTCGTAAACGCGTTCGATGGCGGCCAGCAGGGCGGCGCGATCGGCATCGGCCAGCAGCGCGGCCATGACCGCCGCCGCGCCCGCGCCGACGCCCTCCTTGACCAGGAACTGCTCGTAGCGGCGCAGTGGCGGGTGGCGCGACCCGCTGAAATCCAGGCCACTGGCGATGACCGGCACAGGGCCGATCTGGGCGACGAGACCGGCCAGATCGGCGGTTGGATCGTTGGCGACCCACGAGGTCGTGGCGATCCCGACGCGGTCGGTCCGGAGCGGGATGTCGCACTCACTCGCCAGCCGCGCCATCAGGGCCAGCACGGCGGCCATCTGGCTGCCGCCGGCCAGCACCACGGGAACGGACTGCGCGGCGGTCAACGCCAGGCCGGCGACAAACGGCTGCATCGGATCGCCGACGGCGGCGGCGATCTCCATGCCCGTGCTCTCCGGCGTGACGCCGCGCGCGCGGGCAGCGGCCAGCGCCTGCCGCACGACGGTTGTCTTCAGCGGGTGGGCGTTGCCGGGCATGCTGCTGGACACCTTGCCCCAGGCGTCGTAGCCAAGGCCGCACAACAACGAGAGCGCCGTGGTGGTGCCGCCCGGGACGCTCTCGGCCAGGATCAGGCAGTCGCCACGCTCGACGTACTCGGCGGCCATTGCCCGTCCACGCTCGAAGAGGTCGCCGGCGTGTGGAACGGCGTCGCCCGTGACGATGGACGTCCCCCACTGGCTCGCCACGACGGTGGTCGGAGCGTCGGGCTTGACCCGCAGGCCGGCGTCCACGATGACCAACGGCATCTCGGTCAGGCGCAGGCCGGCCAGCGCGATCAGGACCGGGCCGGGCGCTCCGCCGGGGTTCGATGGGACGCCATCCATACACAGCGGCCGGCCGTGGACGAGCGCCTCGGCGTCGGCGGCGGCGGTCAGGCGACGCAGTTCCGCCGTCACGCCGGCGCCGGAGAGGCCGTCGATGTCCGCTGTCTCGGTGTGGGCGACGGTCAGCACGAACAGCGGCTTGCGGCCATAGAGGCTCGCCAGGAACGCGCGGCCCTCCTGCTCGGCGTGGACCAGGAGGATCGGGCGGCCGTCGAACTGCTTGTGCCGTCGGGCTACCTCGGTCGCGGGCGGTGAAGATTTCATCGTGGCTCTGGTCTACCAGCACCGAACGAGGCGGCGGATGCTGTCAACCAGCCGGCCCACGATCGCTGCCAACGGGACCGTCAGCCCGGCCGCCCCGGCGACAATCTGGGCCGCGTGGTCGATAGCCGAGATGTCCGGCGCTGGGAGGTCGTCCCCGAGTACGTAGTGGCCGGGCTTCTCCAACCGTGCGAACAGCAGGCCGGCCATCGTGCTCATCGGCCAGCCGGCGTTGGGGCTGGCGGTCTCCCGATGGTCGCGCACCGTGATCGCGACGCCGGTCGGGACCGCGCCACCGAAGATCGCCCCGGAAACCAGCAATGTGACGGAGCTGAGACGCGCGGGGACGAGATTCAGGAGGTCGTCGAGGCGGGCGGCGGCTTTGCCGAGATGCTCGTACTCGCCCCGGTAGCCGATCATGGCGTCAAGGGTGTTGGCGGCACGATAGGCGAAGGCGGCGGGTAGGCCACCCAGGCGGTAGTAAACGAGTGGTGCGACGATACTGTCGGCGGTGTTCTCGGCGAGCGACTCGATGGCAGCGCTCGTCAACTGCGTCGCCGTGAGGCCTGTTGGGTCGCGGCTGACCAGCGCGCGCACGTCCTGACGGGCCACGTCCAGGTCGTCGTCGGCGAGCGCCTCCTCGACGGCATGCCCGGCATCGAGCAGCGCCCGCACGCTGAGCGTCGTCTTGAGCAGCCAGGCCTCGACCAGCAGGCGAAGCGGCCAGGGCAGCCGCTGGAGCATGCGCTGCGCCAGGAGCCCAGTCAGCGCGGACCCGCCGACGGTCAGCCCGACGATGGCCGCCCCGGCCAGCAGCGCTGGCGTCCCATGTCGCGGAGCACGCCGCTCCAGGTGGCCTGCAGCCGTGCCGATCCACACCACGGGGTGCAGTGCATCCGGCGGCTCGCCCAGGACGGCGTCGAGCGCGAGGGCGGCGATCATCGGCAGCGCACGCGCGTTGCTCATGGCCGCGTCCTGCGCACGCAACAGCCCTCGGCCAAACCTGGCCGAGGGCTGTTCAGGGGTGCACCGATCCGTTCGAGCGCGTGAGCCCGTGCCGGGACTAGTTGACGGCGCCGGCCGTCGCCAACTCGCTGCCGGGCCAGTAACGGCCCTCGGCTGGCAGCATCGAGCCGAGCAGCTTCTGGATCGCCATGATGTGGCTGCAAATGGCGTTCGATTCGAAGAAGTGGCAATCGCAGGTCCAATGGTTGGACGTGAACGAGATGGTGTGAGAGTCGTTCTCTCCCCGGAACGAGGCGGAGAAGTCGTTGAATGTTACGCGATCGGGCTCACGCGCATAGAGGTTGGCCTTCTGAATCTTGCCGATCAGACTGGACTGCATGCCGAGTCCTCCACTTCTTGGCCCAACTGCACAGAAAGCGAGACGCCAGTGTGCATGGCACACTGGCGTCCTGCGCTGTCTATGCTGTTCGGCGCCGCAGATGTCGTAGCCAATACGCTCATCCCGGAGGGCGTCCTCAGTGACACCCGCACCCTCAGAATACACTGCTGCCTGAGGGGTGTCAACGAGATGCCTTCCTGATTCATTGAACGATTACGAACCTGAAACAGGGTCGTGACGCCGGTCCCGCAGCCGGCCTGACATCTGTCCCAAATGTGGCGCTGGCCCCGTGATCTCCCACCTGGGTCTTGCAAGAACGTCGCAGGGACCGTCCCGACCAGCCTCCGGGACCATGCCCTGCTTGACAGTACCGACGGACGCGCGTAGTATCGGGGCGCACCGAAATGCTTCGGAGCCATCAAAGTGATTGTCGGAACCACTTCATGCCTCTCGTCCATCGGTTGAGATCCGCAGGCCGCCGAGCAGCGGTCGATCCATTCATCCGAGGGTGGGATGATCCTCTGGGTGGCTGGCAAATGCGCCGTCGCCTTGGCGCCATCGCGCTCATCATGGTGATCGCCGTCGTCAGCTGTACGCCGGCTGCCACCACCCCGCCGAAGCCAACGGGCAAGGACTTCGCACCGGCCGCCATCCCGATCACCAGTTCGCTGGTGACCCAGGGCAGCATCGCCGCGACGCTGGTCTACAGCGGCAACGTTCAGGCCCGCTCCACCGTCAACGTGGTGCCGAAGATCACCGGGCGCGTCGAGCAGTTGCTGGTGGACATCGGGGACGAGGTGCGGCAGGGTGAGGTGATCGCTCAGTTGGACCGGGCCGCGTTGGACGCCCAGGTACAGCAGGCGGAGGCCGCGGTCACCGTGGCGCAGGCCCGGCTGTCCCAGGTGCAGGCAGGCTCGAAGGCTGAGGACATCGAGGCGGCTGCCGCTTCGGTCCGCGCAGCCGAGGCTCGGCTCGATCAGGCGCGTTCTGGCGCTCGCGCCGAGGAGATCGCGGCGGCCCGTGCCCAGGTCGGGCAGGCCCAGAGCCGCGTGGACGCCCTGCTCGCCGGCCCGAAGCCAGACGACGCCCAGGCCCTTGATGCCTCTGTCGACCAGGCGCGCGCCCAGGTCGATCAGACGCGGGCGCAGCTCGGCTCGGCCCAGGCGACGCTGACGGAATCACGGTATCGGCTGGAGCAGGCCCGCGCTGGCCTGGGCGGTCCGAACACCCGATCTGAGGACATCGCGGCGGCCCAGGCGGCCGTCAACGCGGCGAAGAGCCGACTAGACAACCTGCGGGCTGGCGCGCGACCAGAGGATGTACGGGCGGCCGAGCTGGCCCTCGACCGCGCCCGCCAGAACGTGGCGTCCGCCGATGCGGCGCTGGAGGCCTGCGGTCGGACTACGACGACCTCGCGCTCGCGTTCGCGGAACGAGCAGACCGGGGTGGTCACCGAGAGCACGAACCAGTCGCGCACGAACTGCGTCTCGACGCAGAGGGATCAGTTGACGGCGCAGCGCAACTCGGCCCAGATCGCGTTGCAAGAAGCGCAGAATCAGCTCGAAAAGATCAAGAATGGTTCGACGCCCTTCGAGATCGCCCAGGGTGAAGAGGCCGTTCGTCAGGCTGAGGCGGCGCTGCAGCGCACGCGCTTCGGCGGCACCACCGACCTCGCCACGCTGGAGCTGCGCTACGGTCAGGCCCAGGCCGAGGTCGAGCGGCTGCAGGCCTCGCTGGAGCAGCAGCAGGCGGGCCTGGACGCGGCGCAGGCGCGGTCGGACTCGGCGCGGAACCCGGCCGAGTGGGACGTGCGTAACGCCCAGGAAGTCGTCAATCAGGCTGCCGCGAACCTCGCCCGCCTCGTGAACCCGAACCCGTTCGACGTGCGGGCCGCCCAGGCCGCGCTCGATCAGGCGCAGGCGGCCCTGGCGTCGCGCCAGCGCCCGACCTCCGAGGACATCCAGATCGCGGCGGCCCAGGTGGAGCAGGCGGCGGCCTCGCTGGAGGCCGCGCGGGTGAATCAGGCCGAGTCGGTGATCCGTGCGCCGTTCAACGGCGTGGTGGCACAGCGGCTGGTGAGCGCGGGCGCGACGGTCGGCACGAACTCGCCCATCGTGACCCTGGTCTCCAAGGAGACGGAGATCATCCTCCAGGTGGAAGAGGCGCGCATCGGTCAGGTCGCGCGGAATCAGCCGTCGCAGATCACGGTGGCCGCCTACCCCGGCGAGCAGTTCCCGGGCACCGTCGCGAGCATCTCGCCAACGGCCGACTCGCGGAGCCGCACGTTCGCCGTGCGGGTCTACCCGAACGATCCTCAGGGCCGCCTGCGGGACGGTATGTTCGCCCAGGTGGGGCTGCAAACGCCGTCGCGGCAGGCCTCGCTGGTGCCGGTGCAGGCCGTGGTCAACCGCTCGGGCCGGAACATCGTCTTCGTGATCGGCCAGGACAGCCGGGTCCAGGCGCGTGAGGTGACGCTCGGTATCAACAACGGCCAGCAGGTGGAAGTGCTGTCGGGCCTGCAGGTTGGCGAAGAGGTCGCGATCTCGGCGTTGGACGTCCTCTCGGATGGGACGCCGGTGACCGCCACACGCCAACCCTGACCGGGGCGTTGATCGAGGTTGATGGACAGCGGCTCGGCCTACCAGGGGCCGGGCCGCTTCATGTCGGCCGATGCTCGCATGCTGCTGGTACTCTGGGCGACGCTCGCCTAGAATGTCCGCGCACTGCCGGCAGTTGACTCGCCAGCGTGCAGTGCCGGAACACAGGGGCGCGGAGGAAGCTGATGCCGAGGATGATGGTGATCGAGGCAGGCCGCCTCATGGACGGGACTGGCGCCGAGCCGGTCGATGCAGCGCGGATGATCGTCGAGGACGGTCGCATCCGTGAGGTCGGTCCAGCCAGCCAGGTCAAGACGCCGAGTGGTGAGTACCAGCACCTCGACTTCTCCGACAACACCATCGTCCCCGGTCTGCTCGACGGCCACGTGCATCTCGTGTTCAGTGCCCTTCCGACGACGCTGCCAGACATCCTCGGCGACGACAACCCGCGCATCCTCCTGCGGGCCGTTCACAACGCCCAGTTGGCGCTGCGTGTCGGTGTGACGACCGTCCGCGACTGCGGCGGCCGGGCGCACATGACGCTCAAGCTGCGGGACGCCATCGCGGATGGGATCATCCCCGGCCCGCGCATCCTGGCAGCCGGCCCGGCCATCACCATCACGGGCGGCCACTGCTACTTCTTCCAGGGCGAGGTCGACTCTGCTGACGGCATGCGGAAGCTGGCACGGCAGCTCGCCAAGGACGGCGTGGACTTCTTCAAGGTCATGTCGACGGGCGGGCGCATGACGCCAAACACGAACGTGACCGCCGCCCAGTTCACGGTCGAGGAGCTGTCGGCGCTCGTCAGCGAGGCGAAGCGGCTCAACCGGCGGGTTGCTGCCCACGGGCACGGCACGGCCGGCATCCGCAACGCCGTGGAGGCTGGCGTCACCACCATCGAGCATGCCACCTGGGTCTCGGAGTGGGACGATACGGTGGTGGACTACGACCCATCGGTTGCCGACATGATGGCGGAGAAGGGCGTCTACCTCAGCCCGACGCTCAGCCCGGCCCGCGTCGCCAACGCGACGGACGCGGACGTTCATCTCTCCGAAGTGCGGCGGCGCACGCTCGGGATGCGGCCACGGATTCGCGAGGTGCAGCGCGACATGATCGCGCGCGGCGTCAAGGTGATCGGCAGCACGGATGCGGGCGTCGCAAATGTGCCGCTCGATTCGATGCCGGGCGAGCTTGAGGCGGCGGTCGACGAGCTGGGCCTGACGCCGATACAGGCGATTGTGGCGGCGACCTACACCGGCGCGCAGGCGTTCGACCGCGAGCGCGATTTCGGGTCGTTGCAGGCCGGGCTGCGCGCCGACTTCCTGGTCACGGAGGGTGATCCGACCAGGCAGGTATCGGACATCCGCAAACTGCGGTGGGTCTTCAAGGATGGCGTGGCCGAAGTCGAGAACGGCCGGCTGATTCGCTGCTGATGAGCACGCAGGATCCGTCGCAGGCAGAAGGTCCGGGGCTGGACGACCGAGGTCAGCCCCGCTCGTGGTGGGCGCGGTTGCTCTTCCAGGCGCGCCCGCTCCAGGAGACTGAGTATCGGCTGGGGATAGCCGTCGTGGGATTGGCCGTCATCCTGGCGTGCTACGTGTGGTGGTCCGTCGTTCCGCAGATGATCGCCAACCTGGGCATCGGGATCGTCAACGGCCTGTCGTGGATCGGGACGCTGTTCTCGGGCGGCGGCAGCCAGGAGACGGTCGCGCCGGTGCTGACGCCCGGCCCAACGGTGCTGCCGTCGCCGTCGCCAAGCCCATTCGCCTCGCCGTCGCCGTCCCCGGCGCTGCCTCGGTAGATCGGGCGTCCGGGTGTCAGACCTGACGCCCGGGCTGCTCCATCGGCTGCTCGCGGCCCTCTTTCCTCCCCGCTGTGCGGGCTGCGGCTTGCGGGGCGTCGATCTCTGCGGCGACTGCCGCGCGCGGATTTCCTGGCTTGGGCCAGAGGTCTGCCCCTGGTGCGCCGTGCCGACCCGCCTCGGGCGGATCTGCCGTGACTGCGCTCGCCAGCGGCCGCACTTCGACGGTGTGTGTGCGGCATCGGCCTTCGAGGGGGCTGTCCGGACGGCTGTTCACGACCTGAAGTATCGACGGGTCAGGTCACGCGCGGCGCTGCTGGCCGATCTCATGCTGACGGTGCTCGAAGACCGACCGCTCGCCGTGGACGTGCTGGTCCCGGTCCCGCTGGCCTCAGACAGGCGACGTACGCGCGGATTCAACCAGTCCGAGCTGATCGCCGACGTGCTGGGTCAAAAGCTCGGCGTGCCGGTGGCGGCCGGAGCGCTCGAAAGGGTGCGCGAGACGCCCAGACAGGTTGGACGGTCGGCGGTTGAGCGGGAGGCGAACGTCGCCGGGGCGTTTGCCTGCCGCTCAACCGAGCTTGTACTGCGACGGCGCGTCGGGATCGTCGACGACGTCATGACGACCGGTGCGACGCTCGCAGCCTGCACCGAAGCGCTCCGCATGGCGGGCGCACGGCAAGTGTACGGGATGGTCGTGGCCCGCGAGTTGTAGCCGCGGGTCGGAGCCCGTAGGCAGCGGTCAGGCGAAGCGGGGCGGTGGCGGGCTGCTCAGGCACAGCAGCCAGACGACGCGGCCGGCTACGTCCACCAGCACCCAGGAGTGGTCCCACACGTCGCAGGCGAACCAGTCAGACCACGCCGCCCGCGATGCGAGGACGGTGGCCCGCCACAGCCTGTCGCCGAGCAGAGCGTCGAGCAGATCAGTGGCGACATCTCTCGCCGTCCCTGCTGGCACGCGGGATGTGCCGCCATTCGTCGGAGCCAGACCGGCGAGAGCCGCCGCGAGCGACGGCACGACGGCCAGCGGCTCGACCAGCTCGAAGTTGAACATGCGGTCCGGGTTGACGCCGCGCGCCAGAGCCGGCAGCGCATCGGCCAGGGCTGACGAGTGCAGGAGCGGCGAGAGGTCGTAGCGGGTGCCTTCGAGCGTGTGCTGCAGCAGCCAGTCGATGGTGGCGGCGCCGCCGTTGATCTCGAACCCGCCGAACGCGACGCGGTCGTCGCCGAACTCCCAGCGCATGCGCCGCAGGATGTCGTGCACCGGCGTCGGCGCGAGGGCACAGTCCTCGAGCGACGCCGGCGTGAACGTGGGCCTCAACTGACTACAGGCCGCGCTCGTCGGCGAGCTTCTTCAGCGTGGCGAGCACCACGTCGTTCTGCTCGGGCCGCCCGACCGAGATCCGGATGCAGTTCTTCAGGCGTGGGCTGCCGTAGTGCCGCAATAGGATGCCCTCGTCCGCCATCCGATCCCGCAGCTCGCGGCCGTCCATGCCGTGCACGTCGGCCAGGATGAAGTTCGAGCGCGTCGGATGGGGCGTCACGATGCGGGTTCTCGGCAGCTCGACGAGCAGCCGCTCGCGCTCGGCCACGATCTTCTGGACGGTGTCCATCAGGTGCGCCCGGTCGGCCAGGGCGGCGCGCATGGCGACCAGGGCCGCGACGTTGACGTTGAACGGCGGCTTCAGCTTCCAGAGGTGCTGACTGACCTCCTGTGGGAAGACCCCGTAGCCGATCCGCAGCCCGGCCAGGCCGGCCCACTTACTGAACGTTCGCAGCACCACCAGGTTCGGGTAGTTGGCGACCTCCCCGATCATCGTCTCGAAGCCCTGGCCGTCGGCGTTGGCGAACTCGTAGTAGGCCTCGTCCAGCACCACGAGATAGCCGGTGTCCAGCAGCCGCCGCACATCCGAGGTCGGCATCACCGTGCCGGTCGGGTTGTTGGGCGAGGTCAGCAGGATGATCTTCGTGCGGTCGGTGATCGCCGCGATCGCCGCGTCCACGTCGATGTTGAACTGCTCGTCGCGCGGGACCGCCACGACGCGCGCATCCTGCAACTGGGCGTTGAACGCGTACATCGCGAACGACGGCGGGAAGTCCATCAACTCGTCGCCGGGGTCGAGGTACGCCCGCATCAGCAGATCGATCAGCTCATCTGCGCCGTTCCCCAGGATGATGCTCGACGCCGGGACGCCGGCGTACTCGGCGACGGCGTCACGGGCCGTCCGCTGATCGGCATCCGGATAGACGCTGTAGCCGTTGAACGTGCTCAGAAACTCCTGCACCAGCGGCGACGGGCCGTACGGGTTCTCGTTCGCGTCGAGCTTGATGATGCTCTCGACGGGGCGTCCCAGCCGCTTCGCCAGATGCTCCGGATCGTCCGGCCCGGCATACGGGGCGATCTCGGCGATAGCGCGGCGGACGGCAGAGCGGCGGATCTCAGGCGTTGCGCTCATCAAGCTCCCTCAGGCGGACGTCGATGGCGTTGGCGTGAGCGTACAGCCCCTCGGCGTGCGCGATGGCGATGGCTGGCGGACCGAGCCGACGCAGATCGTTCGGCCCGAACGAGAAGACGGACGTGATCTTCAGGAAGTCGTCCAGGTTGAGCGGCGAGCTGAAGCGGGCGGTGCCGCCGGTCGGCATCACATGGCTCGGGCCGGCGGTGTAGTCGCCGATGGCCTCGGCAGACCAGTCGCCGATGAAAATGCCACCGGCGTTTTCGATCTGGCCGACTCGCGACCACGCGTCCCGCACGCAGAGCGTCAGGTGCTCGGGCGCATACTCGTTGGCGAGTCTGATGCCGGCCTCGATGTCGGGGACGTGGACGATGCCGCCCCGGCCGGCCAGAGACTCGCGGATGATGTTGGCGCGTGGAGCCTCTTCGATCATGCGCTCAGCCTCGCCAAGCGTCCGCTCGATGACCTTGCGGTCGGTGCAGAAGAGCAGCGGCTGCGCCAGCGGGTCGTGCTCGGCCTGGGCGATCAGGTCGGCGGCCAGGAACGTCGGGTTGGCCGAGTCGTCGGCCACCAGCAGACACTCGGTCGGCCCGGCCAGCCCGTCGATGGCGACCGCTCCGTAGACCAGCTGCTTCGCGAGAGCCACGAAGATGTTGCCTGGGCCGAGGATCTTGTCCACCTTCTCGATGGACTCCGTGCCGTAGGCCAGCGCCGCGATGGCCTGCGCCCCGCCGGCCCGGTAGACGGTGTCCACGCCGGCGACCTTCGCGGCGGCCAGCAGGACCGGGGCGATCTCGCCGTCCGGACCGACCGGCGCGGACATCACGACTTCGGCCACCCCCGCGACGCGGGCCGGCACCGCGGACATCAGCACCGTAGACGGATACGGCGCTCGCCCGCCCGGCGCGTAGATGCCGACGCGGTGCAACGGGCGGATGATCTGTCCGAGCGCGCCGTCCCCCTCGTGGGCGATCCAGCTGTTGCGGCGCGCCTTCTCGTGGAAGCGGCGGACCCGGTCGGCGGCGACCTCCAGCCCGGCCACGATCTCCGGTGCGACGTTCGCCAGCGCGGCATCGATCTCCGCCGGCGTCACGACCAGGGAGTCCACCGTCCGTCCGTCGATGGCCTGCGTATAGCGACGGATCGCCGCGTCGCCGTCCGCTCGGACATCCGCGATGATGCGGGTGACGACTTCGAGCGGCGTGAGATCCGTCCCAAAGACCTCGCGAATCTTCTGGACGACGGGAGCGGGCAGGGGCTGGTCCCCCAGCGAGCGCCGCCCGAGGATCTCGCGGCGGGCCTCGTCTACGTCGTCATACCGTGCGATCACCGGTCCGATCATGGTGATCCTTTCAAGCGTGTCAGGCGTGACTGTGCAGAGACTTGCAGCGGAGCGAGGCTACTCGTCGCCCGAGCGTTCGTTGAGCTGGCGACAGAGCCGCTCGAAGCTCCAACATTTTGCCTGGAAGACGTAGCGCAGCGGTGCGACGGAGACGTCGCCCGCGCCGGCCCGGCGCAGCGCATCGACCGCCTGCACCAGCAGCTTGGACTGCACCACGACCGTGGCCGCGTACCAGCCCTCTTCGCCCCCGAGCTTCGGGTAGACCTTGGAGATGGTCGGGCCGCGCAGGCCCGCAACCTCGGTGTGGCTGGTCACCCGGCGTGCCACCGCCTCCGGCGAGTCGCCCCGGATGTTGCCGGTCAGGCTGTAGTAGTCGCGGGAGCGCATCTGGGCCTCAATCAGCTCCAGCACCTGCCGCGCGATCTCGAGCTTGTCGGGGTTGTCGCGCAGCGCGGCGCGGTTGCCGATCAGGCAGGCCTGCGACTCCACGATCGTGCCGCCTGCGACGCGCTTCAGCCGGTTCTCGCGCAGCGTCACGCCGCTGCTGACCAGATCGACGATCACGTCGGCGGCGTTCAACGCCGGTGCGGCTTCGAGCGCCCCGCTCGACTCGACAATCGTGTAGTAGTTGATGCCGTTGTCGAAGAGGAACTGCCGCGACAGATTGGGATACTTCGTGGCGACCCGCAGGTCGCGGCCCCGGCGGCGGAACTCGGCGGTGATCTCGGCCACGTCGGTCACGCTGCTGACGTCGATCCAACCCTCGGGGACGGCCAGGACCAGGGCGCAACTGCCGTAGCCGAGCGCCTTCTCCAGCATCACCACGCCGTCATCCTCGCGCTCGTGCTCGCGGACGATGTCGTAGCCGGTGATGCCGAGATCGACGCTGCCCTCGGCCACCTTCGCGAAGACGTCGGTGGCCCGCTGGAAGAGCACTTCGACGCCGGCCAGGGCCGGAATGGTGGCCCGGTACTGGCGCGGGTTGGGCCGGCTGACCTTCATCCCGCAGTTCGCCAGGAATTCGAGCGTCTGCTCCTCCATGCCTTTGGAGGGCAGGGCAACGCGGACGACGGACTGCACCGCCCCGTTCTTGCGGGCGCGCAACTGATCGCGCCGGGATGGATTCGGAAGCGTCGCGGTCATCGTCCTGCCCTCACCACCTGCACCAGCCGATCCAGATCGACCGCCTGCTCGCTGCGAGATCGCATGTCGCGGAGGAGCGGCTGCCCGGCCTGGCGTTCGCGCTCCCCGACGATCACGACGTAGGGGATGCCCTCGCGGTCGGCGTGGCGCAGGTTTGCCTTGACGCCGCGCCGTCGGAGATCCACCTCCACGTCCAGGCCGTCAGCCCGCAGGCGGGTCGCCGCCTGAACGGCCAGCGGCTCGTCGCCCTCCTCGATGGGCGCAACCACCACGTCTAGCGGCCGGTCCCCTTCCAGCTCCGCGCCCTCGGCCTCGAGCGCCAGCTTCAGCCGCTCCAGCCCGAAGCTGAATCCGCAGGCCGGGATCGCGTCGTGGCCCCCCAGCGACCGCACCAGGTCGTCGTAGCGACCGCCGCCGCCGATCTGGCTGCTGACGCCGCCGACGGCCGTCGCGTGCAGCTCGAAGACCAGCCCGGTGTAGAAGCGCAGGCCGCGACCGAGGCTCAGATCGACCACCACATCCGGATGCTCCACGCCGTAGCTCGGGAGCAGCGACAGGGCGCGCTCGATCTCGCGGAGCGGGCCGGGGTCGAGGTTATGTTCGGCCAGCAGCGCCGCGATCCGCTCAAACGCCTCCGACGGGGGTCCGGCCAGCCGTTGAAGCTGCACGATGAAGTCGACGGCGCGGGAGACGTTGTCGGTCGGATCGAGCCGCCCGGCCTTGCTCACCAGCCGGCTGACGATCTCCTCCGGCGTGCGGCTGCCGCCTTCCAGCACAAGGTTGGCCCGCGCAAGCAGGTCCGAGGCGACGTGCGCCGCGCCCTCCGACCCGAACTCGGAGAGGAGCGACGGCAACAGGCTGGCCGGCTCCTCATCAGCCTCGTCAACCGTCCGATCCTCCTGGGCCACCGTCGAGCCGACGCCCATCAGCGCCAGGACACGCGGCACGACCTCGTCGGGGTCGGCGCCGCGCCGGGCGAGCGCCTCCATGTTGCCGAGGATCAGGTTCTGCCCGTGCTCGTCGATGCCCAGCTGCTCCAGCAACTGAAGCACCACGCCGAGGTGGCCGACCACCAGCCGTGAGTTCCGCAGCCCGATCTGCGCCACCGCGCCGCAGGCGGCAGCGAGTACCTCGGCGTCGGCAGACGGCCCTTCCCCGCCGATGCACTCGATGCCCACCTGGGTGAACTGCCGGTACCGGCCTCGCTGCGGCTTCTCGTAGCGGAACGTCGGGCCGGCGTAGTGGACCCGCACGGGCAACGGCCGGTCGCGCAACTGGCTCACGTAGGCGCGCATGACCGACGCCGTCAGCTCGGGCCGCAGGCACAGCTTCCGATTCCAGTGCGTGAAGCTGTACATGCGCGCGGCGATCTCCTCGCCGGACTTCCGCAGGAAGAGATCGAGGTTTTCGAGAATCGGCGTGTCGATGCCGCGATAGCCGAAGCGCTCGAAATGATGGCGCAGCCGGTGCGTCAGCCCGCGCAGGCGGGCATCGTCAGGCGGCAGTGCGTCGTTCATTCCTCGGACTCGCTGTACGTCGAGCTGGTCCACGTCGGCCGTTTCCTTCTTGGGCGCGTCTAGCTAGCCGCGATGTGTCGGCACTGAGCGCCACCAGTGCGCGCAGCGGCGAGCGCCGCGTGGCGGGCATCCCCACGAGGACGCGCCGACTCGGGGCGGCGAACCGTGCTGGATTCTAGCACGCCCATCTGCGTGGCCTTCGGGTAGCGCCCGGTGCGCGGCCTGGAACGTTCACTTGGCGGTGCATGCTGGCGGTCGGCGGCCGATTGGCGCACAATCAGCCCCACAACAGGTCGGCCAGATTCGTGCGGCCCATGCCACGGAGTCACAGTATGCGCGCTCTACCGGAGGTCGGATCGGCGGCGCCGGACTTCACGCTTCCCTCGCACCTCGAGGGTGAGGTTCAGCTCTCGGCGATGCGCGGGACCAAGGTCGCGATCCTCTTCTACCCGTTCGACTTCTCCCCTGGTTGAACGAACGAACTGACGTCCTTTAGGGACGTACACCACCTCGTGCGCGACGCCGATGCCGAGCTGCTGGCGATCAGCGGAGATCATATCTGGGCGCACCGGGCCTTCTCGAAGGCGCTCGACGGGTTGCCGTTCCCACTGCTGGCCGATTGGGGCATGGACGTCACGAAGGCGTACGGCGCACACAACGCCGAGCGCAACTGTCCGACGCGGGTCGCCATCGTGGTGGATCGCGACGGCATCGTCAGGTTCGTCAATACCGCGTTCGATGCGCGTGATCCGGGGCACTACGTCGAGGTGATCGAGCAACTACAGGCGCTGCCGTAGACATTGGAGTGCTCCCCGACCTGCCTCGGCGTGAGAGCCAGCGCGGCCTGGCTATGTCTTCAGGCATGTGCGATCCCTGTGCAAAGAATGCAAGTCTCCCTGTCATCCTGAGCGCACCGAAGGATGACAGGGATGCGTAGCTGCGTCAGGTCGGGGACTGGGTCAGGATCGCCAGGATCTCCGAGCGGTAGCCGGCGACGTACACCGCCAGCCCGACGCCGATGACCACCGCAACCAGGATCACGGTCAGGTAGGGCCAGGCGCCGTCGTCGCGGATCATCGGCCCGGCCGCTCCAGGTAGCCCCGCCGCGTGACCATCACACCGTCCAGCAGTTCCGTGCGCGAGCAGCCGACGACCACGACGGTCCGCATGTCCACGTCGTCCACCGTCAGCTCGGCCAATGTCGTGACAGTGACGTTCTCCTCGTCACGGTAGGCATCGCGGACCAGGCCGACCGGCGTCTCGGGTGCGCGGTGCTCGCGGAGGATGGCCACGGCATCCTCGAACGGCTGGCGACGCCGTGCGCTGGCCGGGTTGTAGAGGACGACGACGAGGTCGCCCTGTGCAGCGGCTTCAAGCCTCCGGCGGATGCCGTCCCACGGCACCAGCAGGTCGCTGAGGCTGATCGCCGCGAAGTCGAGCATCAACGGCGCGCCGAGCAACGCATTGGCGGACGAGGCCGCCGTGATGCCTGGGATCACCTCGACGCTGATATCCTCGCCGGCAGGAGATGGCGGCTGCTCGTGCAGCAGCTCGAAGACCAGACCGGCCATGCCGTAGACGCCGATGTCGCCACTCGACACCACGGCCACCTGCCGCCCCTGCTGCGCCAGCCGGATCGCCGCGGCGGCCCGCTCGTGCTCCTGGCCCAGGTCGTAGGGACGCATGCGGGATTCGCTCACGATCTCCGAAAGCAGCTCAAGGTAGCCACGATAGCCGATCACGATGTCGGCCGAGCGGATGGCGCGGCTCGCACGGGGTGCGATCAGGTCGAGCGGCCCCGGCCCGATCCCGACCAGCCAGAGCGCTCCTGGCTCCAGCGCGATGCTGCCGCGCCGCGCGACGGCGACCGTCGCCGTGGCCGACTTCTGCTTCGGCACCAGCAGCACGCCGCCCTGGCTGGCAAGGATCGCGGCCGGCTCGGCAACGCCGGGCGTGCCGACGTGCCGTTCGACCTCCGCCGAGGGCGTCGGCACATCTGGCACGGCGGCAAGCTGTTCGGGGGTGAAGACGGGAAAGTAGGCTGCGTCAGCCTGCCAGACCAGCCGCACGAGGGCCGGGTGATCGAGCCGTCGGTCGATGGTCGCGACCGTGTGCACGCTGCCCCAGGCCAATCCCGCCGCGCTGAGCGTTCGACGTGCGAGCGACTCGACATCGTCTGGCGTGGCATCCGTGCTGCACCCGATCCCCAGTACCAGGGTGCGCGGCCGGTAGACCAGCAGCGGCCCGCCATCCGAGACAAGATCGTCGGGCAGGACGCGGTCGGTGATGGCGATGCGCGGCCCGCTCACGCCGCGCAGGGCGGCCAGGGAGTCGGCGCGCGGCCACGCCTCCGGCAGCTCGGCGTGCGGCCCCTGGAACTCGCGCGGGAAGTAGACGGTCGGAAGCTGGCCGGCCAGGGCGGCGGCGCTCACCTGCTTGACGGTCTCGGGCAGGGCGTCCATCCGCCACTGCTGGACCGACCCGAGCCGGTCCAGATTGGGCAGGCCGATGGCGTCGCTGGCCGTGGTCACCACCGCCGTCGCGCCGATGGCGTCCGCGATCTCCTGGGCCAGCCCGTTGGCGTCGGTCTGGTGGCCGCCGAGGACCGGGATCACGAACTGCCCTGCGTCGTCCACGCAGATGACGCCGGGGTCGTCGCGCTTCTTGCCGAGCAGCGGTGCGACCAGCCGAACGGTCGCGCCAACGGCCAGCACCGAGATCAGCGTCTCGACCTGTGGGAACAGGTCCGCCAGCAGCGGCCCGAGCGAGCCGTCGAAGGGCACGGCATCCTCAGGCGCATCACCCGCCCACTGGCTCTTGATGTGGAGCGCAATCTCCACGTCGCTGTCTTCGTCGAGGCTTGAGCGCAGCGTCGCCACGATCTGCGCGCCCAGCCGCGTGCCCTGGCGGGTGACCGCGACAACCGCGACGCCCGAGCGCCGCCTACGACCGTTCACGCTCGGCAACCCCCGTGGCAGACGTGTCCGTCTGCCCACGCCCCTCAGCCAGTCGGAAGACGTGGCTCCATTCGGGACTGTACAGGTTCGAGCGGTGCGACGAGGCCACCCGAGTCAACTGGGGATCGATGGCCCGCCCGACCAGGATCAGGGCCTGCCGCTTCAGGCCGGCGTCTCGCGCCGAGGCCGCGATGTCGGCCAGCGTCCCTCGGATGATCGTCTCGTCTTCCCAGGTCACGCGGTGCAGCACGGCGGCCGGCGTGTCGGCCAGGTAGCCGCCCTCCATCAATTCGGTCACCACCCGCTCGATGACGGTGATGCTCAGGAACAGGCAGATCGTGCCGCCGTGGGCAGCCATCGCCCGCAGCCGCTCCTGCTCGGGGATCGTCGTGCGCGAGGGGAGTCGGGTCAGGATGACCGTCTGGGCCACGTCCGGGACGGTCAGCTCAGCGTTCAGCGCGGCGGCTCCGGCGAAGACGGCGCTGACGCCCGGCACCACGGCGTACGGAATCTCGGCGGCATCGAGCAACACCATCTGCTCGTGCATCGCGCCGTAGATGGCCGGGTCGCCGCTCTGGACGCGAGCCACGAGCTTGCCAGCCCGGGCCGCCGCGATCATCCGCTCGGAGATCGTCTCCAGCGTCATGGTGGCGCTGCCGATCACCTCGGCATCGGGGCGGGCCAGGGCGGCCACCCCCGGATGCACCAGCGAATCGGCCCAGATCACCAGATCGGCGGCGGCGATGACGTCACGCGCACGGATCGTGAGCAGGTCGGGGTCGCCGGGGCCGGCCCCCACGAACACCACCATGCCGCCGCGCGCCTCACGAAACGTTCCCATCGTACTCCTCAGCGTGGCGCGGCCGGTGAACGATCAGCAGCGCGAAGTAGTCTCGGGGTGGCGACGCCCGCAAGCGTCGCACGTCGTGAACGATCTCCTGGTCGGGCCAGCCGCAGCGTCGGATGTAGACGGTGGAGTCCAGCCGACCATGTGCGGCGAGCAGATCGAGGAGGCTGCCGAGGAGTCTGCCAACCTTGAGCAGCACGACGCAATCGTACTGGCGAATGGCGGCCTCGATCTCGGACACACCTGCCGTGGCCGGCACGATGGCCAGCCGCTGATCGTGGTCGGTCAGGGGGAGCAATGAGGCCGCGGCAGCAGCGGTGACCGACGAGATGCCGGGGATCGCTGCCACGCCGACGGACGCCGAGGCCGGGCCGAGCGCTGCCAGCACGTCGCCGAAGCTGCCGAACAGGAGCGGATCGCCTTCCGTCAGGAACACGCCACGACGACCGCCGAGCCTGGAGAGCATTGACGCGCTGGCCGTTCTCCACGATTCGCCACGGTCCGTGCGCGGAAACGGCACCGTGACGATCTCCTGCCGGGCCGGGTCCAGGTGGTCCGCGACGATCTGGAGCGCCATGCTGCGGTCGCCGGCGTGGCGGACGGGTGCGAAGACGACGTCCGCCTCGCGAATGGCCCGGACGGCCTTCAACGTCAGCAGCTCCGGATCGCCCGGCCCGACGCCGACGCCGATCAGCGTCGGGCAGGCGACGGCCGGCCGCGGGTTGCGGTCGGTCATGACCTGAAAGTGACCACCCAGACGGGGTTCTCGCCCTGGAGCCGCGTCATCCCGACGATGTCCGTGCTGCGCGAGATCGCCACCTGCACCACCTCGGCCTGCAGACCGCGAAACTCGCCCCAGCGCAACGATTCCGCCAGGTTCTGGACGGTGGCGAAGTTGCAGACGATGCGGCCATGCGGCCGGAGCCGGGCCGAGGCTTCGGCCAGAATGTCGGTCAACCGTCCGCCGCTCCCACCCACGAAGACCGAGTCTGGATCGGGAAGGTCGGCGAAGACGTCGGGCGCGTCGCCGGTGATAACGCGCACGCGGTTGCCGTTGGGGCGCGTGGCGACGTTCCGCCAGAGGTGCTTCAACTCGATCTGCGAGCGCTCGATGGCGTAGGCGGTAACCCGTGGCGCCAGCCCCACCGCCTCGATAGCCAGCGACCCGGAGGCCGCCCCGACGTCCCAGAGCACGCCGCCGGGCGGCAGCCGCAGCTTGCTCAGGGCCACCGCGCGAATCTCCGGCTTGGTGATCATGCCGCCGCTGTGTGCGTACACCAGTTCCGACAGGCCGAACTGGACCGCCGCCCCGGCTGGCTCGGGCCGCTTCTCCCAGGTCAGCGTCGGGACCACCAGCACGTTGAGATCGGCGAAGGTTGAACCCTTCAGGCCGTTGAGCGTCGTCGGCGTCTCGGCCTCGGCCGGGCCGCCCAGGTGTTCGAACACGTAGGCCGGGCCGTCCTGCGCGCCAGCCGCCAGGAGCGCCGTCGCGACGGCCGCCGGGGTGTTCGTGTCGTCGGTCAGGACGGCCAGCTTCTCCGCGCCGGTGGCTGCCTTGATCGCCTGTGACAGCGGTCGCCCGTGCGCCGAGACCACGCGGGCATCCTGCCAGGAGACGCCGAGGCGCGCGAACGCCAGCGCCACCGACGAGACGTTCGGGACGATCTCGACGCGCTCGCGGCCGAGACGCTCCGCCAGCAGTGGCCCGATGCCGAAGAAGCACGGATCGCCCGAGGCCAGCACGACGACCGAGCGCGACCCTGATGCCGCGCCAAGCTGCGCCACGAGTCCGTCGAGATCGGCGGTAACCGGGAGGCGTTCCTTGCCAGCGTCTGGGAAGAGGCTCAGGTGGCGGTTCCCGCCCGCCAGGATGTCTGCCGTCCGGATGCGCGCCCGCACCGGCCCGGGCACGCTGTCAGGGCCGTCGTCCCCGATGCCGACGACAAGGATGCGCTGCATTGCCGAGGCAGCGTCTGTCACGCTCATTTCTCGTTCACCCCTTCTGGGCGGAATAATACGGCCCAGGCGCGATGCGTCCCCGACGAGGGTGAAGCGCATGCCGCAAGGATCGCCTGGTGGGGCTGAAGGGGTTGCGAGCATGAGGAGACTCCTGGTCATCGGGATCGGCGCGGGCGACCCGGACTACATCACCGTGCAGGCGATCAAGGCGATCCAGCAGACCGACGTCTTCTTCGTGGTTGACAAGGGCGCGGAGAAGGCCGGGCTGGTCAGCCTGCGCCACGAGCTGCTGCTGCGCTACGGTCCGGCCGGCGGCTACCGGGTGGTCGAGATCGAGGAGCCAGCCCGGGATCGCACGGCGGAAGCGTACCGGTCGGCCGTGGACGCCTGGCGACACGAGCGGGCCGTTCGGTACGAAGGGGCGATGGCGGCGCACCTCGCCGATGGGCAGTGCGGCAGCATCCTGGTCTGGGGCGATCCGTCCCTCTACGACAGCACCCTGGCGATTGTCGAGGACGTTCAGGCGCGCGGTGCGCTCCAGTTCGACGTGACGATCGTTCCCGGCATCAGCAGCGTCCAGGCGTTGGCGGCCCGGCATGGCGTCACCCTCAACCGCGTGGGTGAGGCGATCCAGCTCACGACCGGACGGCGGCTGCGGGCAGGCTTGCCCGCCGAGGCCGAGAACGTGGTCGTGATGCTGGACGGCGGCTGCGCGTTCCAGACCCTTGCCGAGTCGCACCCCGACCTGGAGATCGTCTGGGGCGCCTACGTCGGCACGCCGGACGAGATCCTGGTGCGTGGACCGCTGCGCGAGGTGGCGGCGACCATCGAACGGGTCCGCGCGGAGGCCCGAGCCGCGCAGGGCTGGATCATGGACACCTACCTGCTGCGACGGTCCGGCGAGTGAGCGGCGACCAATCATCTCAGCGCGTCCTGATCCTGGGCGGCACGGGTGAGGGCCGCCTGCTGGCCGAGCGGCTCACTGCCTGCGGAGTCGGTGTCATCACCTCGCTGGCCGGCCGCCTGAGCGCGCCCGCACGCTCTGTGGGACAGTCGTGGAGCGGCGGCTTCGGCGGGGCGGCCGGACTGACTGACTGGCTCCAGGCGGAGCAGATCGTCGCCGTCGTGGATGCCTCGCACCCGTTCGCAGCGCAGATCGGTGCGTCGGCAGTGGCTGCCTGCGCCACGTTGGGCCTGCTGCTGCTCCGCCTGGATCGCCCGCCCTGGCAGGCGCAACCCGGCGACCGCTGGCTGCACGCCGAGTCGCTGGCCGAGGCGGCCTGCCTGACGGCCGAGCACGGGCGGCGCGTGCTGCTGGCCATCGGACGCCAGGGCGTCGGAGCGTTCGCGTCGGTGGCCGACCTGTGGTTCCTGATCCGCTGCATCGAGCCGCCCGACGGCCCGATCCCCCGTGCGCATGAGCTGCTGCTGGCGCGCGGACCGTTCAGGCTGGCCGACGAACGGTCGCTCCTCGCAACGCATCGCATCGATCTCGTGGTGACGAAGAACAGCGGCGGGCCGACCGACGCCAAGCTGATCGCTGCCCGCGAGCGCGGGATCCCCGTGGTGATGGTCGCGCGTCCGATTCGGGCGCAGGGCGAGACCGTCAGCAGCGTCGATGAGGCCGTGGCCTGGGTCGGGCGGGTGCTTCAGCGGCGCGGTCACGTCGAGGGTGACGCTTCGGAGGCGAGGCGCAGCAGGTAGTTGGCGGCGGCGGCTGCGAGTCCGGAGCCGCCGCGCGTCCCTGCAATCGTGACGCTGGGGACGCACGCCTGGAGCAGCGCGGCTTTCGACTCCTCAGCGGCCACGAAGCCGACCGGCAGCCCGACGATCGCGGCCGGAGTGACGCTGCCGGCGTTGACGAGGTCGAGGAGCGCCAGGAGGGCGGTCGGGGCATTGCCGATGACCACGACCGCGCCGTCGAGTCGGTCGGCCAGCGCCAGGATGCCGCCCGCCGACCGCGTGATCCCGTGCGACCGGGCCAGCGATTCCGCGCCGGCGGCGTGGAGGGCCACGATCAGCTCGCAGCCAGGCGTTGCCAGCAACGGCTTCGAGATGCCGGCCGCCACCATGCCCACGTCCACGATCAGCGGCGCGCCGTCGCGCAGCGCATCAAGCGATGCCTGGATCGGGTCGCCGGTGAGGCGCACCAGATCGGCCAGCGCCGGGTCGCCGGCCGCGTAGACGAGGCGCGCCACGAGTCCGCGCTCCGGCTGCTGGGCGGGCAGGCGCGCGCCCACCTGCGTGTCGATCCGCTGCCGGCTCAGCCGCTCGATCTCGTCTGGCGGCAGCCCGTAGGCGCGGAGCAGCGGGCCGGGGAGGCTCTCACCCCCGGGGGTGGGGAGGCCCTCACCCCCGGGAAGGCCCTCACCCCCCGACCCCCTCTCCCTGTGCGCGGGAGAGGGGGAGAAATCACTGTCTCGTGTGTCTCCCCCTCTCCCGCGCACAGGGAGAGGGGGTCGGGGGGTGA
>JADZEM010000101.1 GCA_020850535.1 Chloroflexota bacterium | reverse complement strand
GTTCGCGCCCTGGACCGCCAGCTCACGCATGCGCTGCAGGATGGTGTGGGTCTCGTTCAGGCCGCCCTCAGCGGTCTGGATCATCGAGATGCCGTCCTGGGCGTTGCGAACCGCCTGGTTCAAGCCCCGGGTCTGGCCGCGCAGCTTCTCACTAACGTACAGGCCAGCCGCATCGTCGCCAGCGCGGTTGATCCGCAGACCGCTGGACAGCTTCTCGATGCTCTTCGAGAGCATGCCGTTCGTGCTGTTCAGGTTCCGCTGGACGTTGTTCGCGTTGACGTTGGTGTTGATACGCACGAGAGTACCTCCATGTGTGCCTGCTGCATCCGTGCAGAGACGCTAGGTGGCGCGGGATGCGCCAAGAAGTTGCGGCGCGGAATGCGCCTGTGGTCAGTGCGCACGGGGCGCGTGTGGTGGCTGCGCACGAGGCGCGTATGGTGGCTGCGCACGAGGCGCGTACGGTTCCGCCCTCGGAAGCGGTGGACGCGACGGGTGGGGGTGAGCGAACCTCCCAGGGATGACCCTGAGACACCGGCATCCGAGCGTGCCGTATGCGCCCTCAGGGGTGTGGCCTGTCTGGTGTTGTTGGTGCGGAGCAGCCCGCCTGACGTTTCTGTCGTGCGGCCCGTCCCGCTGCCTACACTCGAATGATCGGCGGGTCCGGGAAGGCTTTATAGGGTTTTCCAGGGCCACTTCTGCGCGCTTCTGCGAATCCCCTTCTGTCCGTGTGGTTGGAAACAAGTGGCCCCTACTCGAATCGAGCAGGGGCCGACGGACACGCAAAGTGGACGCGTTCCCGTTGGGAACACGTGAGGCCTCTATCGCAGACATGCGTCACCCTACCGACGAGCGATCGCCGCTCTCAGCAGGAGTTGCCGTGTGCGTCGGCGCGCCGTCTCACGCCAGGCGCCGGGCATCCGGGGCCAGCGTTCATACGGCCAGCGTTCGTGCGCCCAGCGCCGTCCGGACCTGGCCGGACGGTCCGCGCGGGTGGGCGTCCGGGCATGCTGTCGCCACCTGACGGAGGCAGGCAGGCAGCCGGGCGGACATCCACGATGCCACGCGCTCAAGTTGTCTCGCCGGTGGCGGCCAGCGCTCGTGGACGGAGGCGGATGCCTCCCTCCACCGCTCGGTCTGCCGACGCCCAGACGCTGGGCATGCGGCAGCTCGGAGCGTGGCGACCCGCGCGGGTCACCACGGGCCATCGCTATCGGCGAGCGAACGGCCGGATCGCCGCGCGCCGTGGCCGCAACGCTCCGGCCCATGCACGCCGATGCGGCATCGGGCGGCACGCCGCCTGGGATTCCGTCGCACGCCCCGCGGGGGCTGCCGCGCACACCGGGTCGGCGCGCGTCGTACACGCCCAGCTGGGGCGCATCGCGTCCACCGAGGCAACGGCCGTTGCGTACGCCAAGCTGGCGCACGTCGCGCACCCCAGGCCGGAGCGTATCATGCCCCCCGCGCTGGCCAGCAGCCGCTGCTGGCCCGGCCGCGGCGGGCAGCCGATCGACGATCGGCTGCCCTGCGTGGGGTAGCTCTGGCGGCTCGTGCCCGGGCTGGCGCGGTGATCCACGTCGGCGCGTTGGCACGCGAGGCTGGATGCAGGTTGCGACATGCTGCTGCACGGTCGCGTCTCTCCAGGGTGCGCGCAGGTGAGGATCGCGGCCCTCTCGCCAGGGGTTCTGGCTGAGATGCACGGTCCTTTCAATGCCGAAAGGCGGCGTGCCCCACGCTGGTGGGACACGCCGCCGATGGCAGCACGAAGATGAAGATGGGTCTGGCCGCTGCCCGATGCGGCGGCCAGCTACCTCATCGGACCGACTACTTGAGGAGCGAGAGCACTCCCTGCGGCAGCTGGTTCGCCTGGGCGAGGATCGAGGTGCCCGCCTGCGAGAGGATGTTGTTCCGCGTGAAGATGACCATCTCGGCGGCCATGTCCGCATCGCGGATGCGGCTCTCGGAGGCCGTCAGGTTCTCAGCCGACGTCGCCAGGTTCTCGATCGAGTGCTCGAGGCGGTTCTGGACAGCACCGAGGGAAGAGCGGTTCATGGAGACATCCGCGATGGCGTCGTCGAGCGACTGGATCAGGGCCTGGGCATTCGTGGTGTTCGAGGACGAGGCGAACGTCGTGACCGCCGCCGCCAGGTTTGCGAAGCCGCCACCAAAGCCGAATGCGCCTGCCGCGCTCGCGTTGTTGGCCGATGTGACCGAGCTGTCCATCGAGACGGTGACCGTCTGGTTGGCGTTCGCGCCAACCTGGAACGATGCCGACGAGGCGCCCACGGACGTGACGATAGTGTCGTTGGACGCGCCGACCAGCTCCGCCTGGATGTTGGCGATCGTACCGTTCGCGCCACCGCCGCTCAGGCTGATGCTCACGCCGAGGGTGTTGAAGTTGAGCGACTGCGTGCCGGCGGTAGTCATCGAGGAGAGGACGATGGTCTGCGAGACCGTCTGGCCGCCGATGGTCGCCGTCAGGGTGACGCCGGTGGTGCCAGCAGCCGTCATGGTGAACGTCGTGCCCGACTGCGCCCCTGCGACGTTGACCTGTGCCACGACGCCCGAGGTGCCGATCAGCTCGTTGTTGACGAGGTCGGTGGCGGCAGCGCCAGCGAGCGAGGTGCTCAGGCTGCCGTTCAACAGCTTCTTGGTGTTGAACTCGGTGTTGTTGGCGATGCGGTCGATCTCGTTCTTGAGCGAGGTCAGCTCCGAAGCAACGGCGCCGCGGTCGATATCGGTGAGCGTGTCGTTCGACGCCTGGATCGCCAGCTCACGCATGCGCTGCAGGATCGAGTGAGTCTCGTTCAGGCCGCCTTCAGCGGTCTGGATCATCGAGATGCCGTCCTGGGCGTTCCGGATCGCCTGGTTCAAGCCCCGTGACTGGCCGCGCAGCTTCTCGCTGATGCTGAGGCCTGCCGCGTCGTCTGCCGCCCGGTTGATCCGGAGGCCGCTGGAGAGGCGTTCGATGCTCTTGGAGAGCCCGCCGTTGACGCTGGTCAGGTTCCGCTGCACGTTGAGCGCGTTGATGTTGGTGTTAATGCGCACGGTCCGATACCTCCATGTCGTGCCACTGCTTCCATGCGAGCCAGTCCATCCTTAGTCTGGCCCCTGCGGCCGCTCCGAGAAGCTCCGCACGACTACATAATCGGCAGGTTCAGCGGGATGTTTAGGGTTGGAAAGGACGAATTTGCCCCCCGTTTTTCGTCCCTTCCCGATTCGCCAAACGGGGACATTTTTCGGCAGAACAGCCAGAAACTCGCAGCAGTGCGCCAGCCCCTTCGAGAGCGCCGTGGCTGTCGGGCGAAGACGACGCGAACCGGCCGCCCGGCACGTCCCGTGCGCTGATATCATGGAAAGGTGGGCGGCCAGATCTCGCAAATCGGCTGCCCAGTTGACGGCGTAGGACGGTGGACGGCAGTGGCGGACGGGCGCGGGGGCGACGGCAAAGGCGGGACGGATGGACGGCGGCTCAAGACCGTCCGGGATGTCTCGGCTGGCGGCGTCGCCTATCGACGGGGGCCGGCGGGCATCGAGGTGGTGCTGGTCGGGCGCTCCGAGCCGGAGCGCTGGGTGCTGCCGAAGGGGACGCCGAACCGGGGCGAGTCGCTCGATCAGACGGCGGTCCGCGAGGTGGCCGAGGAGACGGGTATCCAGGTCCGGCTGCTTCGCCCGCTCCACGACATTCAGTACTGGTTCGTGCTGCACGGCGTTCGTCACTATAAGACGGTCCACTTCTACTTGATGGAAGCGATTGGCGGGGACACGTCCCTGCACGACCACGAGTACGACGAGGCCGTCTGGTTCCCGATTGGCGAGGCCGAGCGCCGCCTCTCGTTCACCAATGAGCGGAACGTGGTGGCGCGAGCGCTGGCCGCCCTGGTGGAGCTGGGGCAGACGACCGACCTGAGCGGCTCACGGGATACGTCGGCGGCCTCGTGACGGCGCTCACGCGACCTCACCCCCCGACCCGCTGCGCGGCGCGAATATCGGCTTCGCCGACATCCTCTCCGACGCAGAGAGGCGGGGCCGTTTCCCTATGACGGCGCTCATCACTGGTATCGGGTACATCGGGGCGGCCCTGGCCGAGGCGCTCCTGGCCGATGGCGAGCGCGTCGTCGGGCTGGAGAACGGCTTCTCGACGGTCCCGGCCGTCGTCAGGCGGCTGGCGCGCCGTCCGGGCTTCCAACTGGTGCGCGGCAGCATCAACAGTGCGCGCACGCTGGAGCACGCCTGCGTCGCCGCCACGGCAGACGGCAGCCCGCTCGACGCCGTGTACCACCTGGCGGCCCAGGCGAGCGCTCATCCCCAGGCGGCCCCGCCCTCCTACACCGAGCAGACCAACCTCGTTGCACCGCGCCTCGTCTACGAGGCCGCCGTGCGGCACGGTGCGAGGGCGCTCGTCTACGGCAGCTCGTTCCGCGTGTACGGCGACTATCTCGCGGGCGTCGTGGGGGAGGACACGCCGTATGGGCAGATCGGCGATCTCTCTCACCTGAGCAAGGTCTACGCCGAGAAGCTGCTGGAGATGCTGGCGGCGCAGCACCCGCTGCCGGCCGTGAGCGTCCGGCTCGGGGTGGTGTACGGCCTGGGGCCGTTGATGAAGCACGATCCACGCTTCCTGACGGTCCCGAACCTGTTCAGCCTGCGAGCCGTCGAGGGCCAGCCGCTCACCGTCCACCCGAGCGCCAACCGGCCGATTGGCTTCCTGCACCTGGATGATGCCGTTCAGTCGTTGCGTGTCGCGGCCCGGCTGGCCCAGGCTGAGGCGCCAGGCGCTCCGTCCCGTGCGCGCGCGGTCAACGCCGTCTCAGAGGTGCTCAGCGTGGGTGAGGTGGCGGCGACTGTCGAGCGGGAGGCGGCTGCCCGTCGCCTTCCGACCCGGATCGAGGGGGCCGGTCCGCTGACCAGCCCGCGCTGGTCGGTGGCCTCCTCGCTGGACGCAGCCGGCTTCCGCCCGGCCCGCACGATGTCCGAGAGCCTGGGCGCAGTGCTGGACTACTATGCAGGAGGCAGGCAGAAGCCGGCGGTACAATGAACCTATGCTGCCAGCGTCGATCTTTCTAGCACGAGGGCGCTCCCTCCTGCCGCCTGCCGCCCACAGGGCGATTGCATGTTGATGTCGTCGTGCCGCCGCGTCGGGGCTTGAAAGCCCCGCCTACGATCCTGCAGTCGCTGCGCGACGCTCCAGTCGCACCAGTGCCTGCCGTTCCCGACGGCCGTCGCGC
>JADZEM010000100.1 GCA_020850535.1 Chloroflexota bacterium | reverse complement strand
TGCGCGACGGCCGTCGGGAACGGCCGGCACTGGTGCGACTGGAGCGTCGCGCAGCGACTGCAGGATCGTAGGCGGGGCTTTCAAGCCCCGACGCGGCGGCACGACGACATCAACATGCAATCGCCCTGGGTGGCCGGGTCGGCCGGTCGTACCACGCGAGCACCCGCAGCGCGCGCAGGGTGTTCCAGCGGCTCGGCTGCCCGTCGCCGCCTTCGAGCGGGGAGTAGACCTTGCCGCGATACGTCATCTCCAGCAGCCAGCGTCCGTCCGGCTGCTGCTTCGCGCGGAGCAACGCTATCGCCTCGTCGATCCGGGCATCCGGCGGATCGCCGGCCGACCGGAAGTACTCCAGCAGTCCTTCCAGCACGTTGATGGTCGTGTCGAACGACGAGCGCACCGTGCCGCGCTCAGCCTCGCAGTTCCAGCCGCCATCCTCAAGTTGCTCCGCGAGCAGCCGCGCCACGATCCCGGAGACGTCCTGCCCGAAGTAGACGCCCAGCGAGACAGTCCGTCCGTTGATGCACGGCTCAACCTCGCCGTCGAAGAACCGCTGGCCTTCGTGCTCCCAGCGGCAGCGATCCCTGATCTGCTCGACGGCTCGTCGTACCCGGGCGTGGGCCGGGTCCACCCCGAACAGGGAGAGCAGCGTCAGCGTCGGCTCGGTGGCCGTCCACGGTTGCCCCAGATTCTGGGTGTGCCAGGCAACATCGGGTACGCCGTTGCGCGCCGGAAAGAGCGCGCCGCCGTCCCACAGGCCATCGTCGCCCTGCAAAGCCAGTAACTGCGCGCCCCAGCCTTCGGAGACCACACGCGCACGTTCCGCCGCAACGATCTCAGCCGGCGCGCCGGCGAGATCGCGCAGGGCCTGCCAGCGAATGGCAGGGTCACCGTCAAGCAGCCAGTTGAGGACGTTCATGACGAGAGGTTACCGGACCTCAAGCTCGCCGATCTCGGTCAGCCCCAGCGGCGAGCGGTCCCGGGCGTCCGGGTCGCGCAGGCCGGCCTGGAGCCGGTAGCGTCCGGGCGGCGTGCCGGCCGGCACCCGCAGCAGGTGGGTGTCCGCAACGATCTCGCCCACCATCCATTTGCCGGTCGGCGTGCGCTCGCGGTTGGGTCGGCCCCAGCGCTCGGAGATCACCCGGCTGCCGTCTGGCGTAAGCAGCCGCACGCCCGTCTGCAGATCGCGAGGCGTCGACTGGACAGCCTGCCAGAGCACGGTCACCGGCTCCAGCTCGCCCTGGATCGGCAGCGAGTCGTCCAGCTCCAGCCCGACGACACGGGCCTCGGGGGTCACCTGCGCCTGTACCGGGCGGACCGGCGGGCGCATCTCAGGATCGAGGTGGTTGTGCAGCAGGCGCGGGATCAAGATCGCCAGCGCCAGGACGGCCACGGTGATGGCCGTGTGGCGCAGGCCGGCCCCGCGCACGAAGATCGCCAGGAGCAGCACCAGTGCGCCGACGCTCAGGGCGGTGGCCGCCAGCCGCGACGGTGTCTCGCCAAGCCCGACGCGGACCTGCCGCTGCCCGGCCGGGACCGTCACCCGCACCAGCCCCAGCGGCCCGACCGGCCCGACCTCCAACGCCTGCCCGTCCGCCGTCGCCTGCCAGCCGGGGAAGTAGAACTGGTGCAGGATCAGCATGGCTGGCCCGTCGCTCTCGGTGCGGAGGGTCATGCCGAGGTAGCCGCGCTCCAGCACCGTCAGGCGCGGAACGGGGCCGCTGCTGGCCTCGGCGTAGAGGCGGGCGCGGTTGGCCGTCGGCGGGCGCGTGATCTGGCCGGCATCTTCCTCGACCCAGCTCGGAAAGTAGTCGTCGAACGCCTTGCGCTCCGAGAGCCGGCGTTCGGCGGCCGTCCCGATGCCCATATCGGCCTCGTCGATGACGTGGCTGTCCGAGACGGGCCACGTCCAGTAGATGCCCGGCAAACTGGTCAGCCCGAGCAGCAGGCCCGCCCCAACACCCGCGCCGACGCTCAGGCGGGAATGCCCCGCGAGCTGCTGGACGGCCCACGGCAGGCTGCCGAGCACCAGCGCCCCCGCAAACGAGCTGAACACGAACAGCCGCTGCGGGAACTGCACGAACGAGATCAGCGGGGCCGTCTCCCAGACGATGGCCGAGGGCTTGAGCTGCAGCGCCAGGACGACCACGAAGGTCAGGATAAAGGCGGAGAGCACCAGCGCATCCGGGCCCACCGCCCGCCGCTCCGGCCCGGAGAGCGGGGCCGAAGGGGTGCGCGCCTCTCCGGCATGGCGACGGGGGCGGGATCGGGCGCGAGCCAGCGCGACAACGAACAGGATGGCTGCCGCCCCGATCAACGATGCCGCCGCCAGGCCGTGCCGAGGGACCGCTTCAACGTAGTAGTCGAACACGACGGCCGGCTGGAGCAGCTCCCCCAGACCGACCAGCCACCGGGTCACCGTAAACTCGCCGGTGCGCTGATCGGAGACGCGGCTGTACGTCAGCTCCGCCAGGGCCGGCAGCCAGTAGATCGCCGCCAACGCCATCGCCAGCAGCACGGCAGCCGCCGAGCGCGCCAGGCTGGTCAGCCCGGCGTGCAGGCCACGCCTGCCCCTGCTGAGCCAGATCCGGGCGGCCAGGAGCGCCGCGTACAGGCTGCCCAGCCCGACGAAGAAGAGCGCCGTGATGTTGTGGCCGAGTACGACCAGCGCCAGGCCCCCGCTGGCCGCCCCGAACGCCGTCCACGAGCCGCGCCGGGCCAGCCGGTCCACCGCCAGCAGCGACCACGGCATCACGGCCATCGCGATGGACTCGCCCAGGACGCCGCCCTTGTGGGCGTCGAGCAGCACATACGGCGCCCAGACGAACCCGCTGGCCGCCAGCGCGGCCGGCCAGCGGCCGGGCAGCACGGCCTGGGCGTAGACGTACATCCCGAGGGCGCTCGACAGCAGGCACAGCGAGAAGGTCAGGCGGGCCGCCGTCACGAAGCCCAGCCCGAGCGTGTGCAGCCAGGCTGCCAGCTCCACCCCGAACGGCGGATAGAACTGGTGCAGCAGCCGGCCGTACCCGAAGCCCAGCTCCGGCGCGAGGCGCGGATACAGCACGCCGTAGTGGTGCGCCAGATCGGTGTGGAACGTCCGAAAGAGGGTCGGGAGCTGATCGTCCTGGTACCAGACCGGGTTCCAGGCAGGGAGCACGGCCGCCACGACTACTGCCAGTACCACCAGCACGGGGGCGAGCCGGGCACGGCGCTCGGCTGCGTGCGGCGCCCGGATGCCGCCCGCCCGCGCGAGGATCGCGGCGTCGGCGGTGACGGAGCGGCTCATCGCGGCTCGACGGTGGCAGGGCTGGCTGGGGCTGGCTGGGGCTGCATCGGGGTCGGACCATACCATCCGCCCGAGTCTTCGACAAGCGCCCGACGGCGCGTGGACCGCCCAGCGCGCGGCCCCGGCCCGCCTGCTCGCGGTTGACCGGACAGATCCATCCCCATGATGCCCGCGTCGTCCGTTGTGCAGTTGAGACGCGCGTGACGCGTCCAGGGGCAACGGAGATTCGGTACAATCGTGCCGCAGTTCGCCAGGAGGCGGGGCGTTGGCGCGGCACAGCCCGCAGGACAGGAATAGGGGTGACGTGCTGAGCATCTCGGCAGTGCTGCCAGCGTACAACGAAGAGCAGGTGATCGCGAAGAGCGTCGCCGCGATGGTCGAGACCTTCGAGTCGCTCGACGCCGACTACGAGATCATCGTCGTCAACGATGGCAGCCGCGACCGTACCGGTGAGATTCTCACGCAGCTCGGCCAGGAGAACCCGCGTGTTCGGATGGTGGCGCACCAGACGAACCAGGGGTATGGCGCCGCGCTCTGGACCGGCTTCACCAGCGCCCGCAAGGATCTCGTCTTCCTGACCGACGGCGATAAGCAGTTTGACGTGGACGAGCTGAAGCTGCTGCTGCCGCTGCTCGACGGCGCAGACCTCGTCATCGGCTGGCGGCGCCATCGGGCCGATCCGCCGATGCGGCTGCTGAACGCCTGGGGCTGGAAGCAGCTGGTCAATCTGCTGTTCGGCTACACCGCCCGCGATATCGACTGCGCCTTCAAGCTGTTCCGCCGCTCGATCCTCGAGCGTGTCGAGGTGTTCTCGCGCGGGGCCACGTTCAGCGCCGAGTTTCTGATCAAGGCCCGGCGGCTGGGGTACGTGGTCCGCGAGCGCGATGTCAGCCACTATCCGCGCCCCGCCGGGGTGGCGACGGGCGCGAAGCCGGCCGTCATCATCCGGGCGTTCCGCGAGCTGATCCGCCTGCGTCTGAACCTGGACGCCGAGCTGTCACGGGTGCCCCCCCGCCACCAGCCGAGCCGCCCGAGCGCCTAGCGCTCAGCCGCCCTCACCAGCACGGGGAGGCCCTGGATGACGCCGCGCGACGAGCCGCCTCCAGGGTATCAGCGGGCCAACCTTGAGGAGCGGCTCACCGGCTGCGGCCTGATCGTCGGCGGGCTGGTCGGGATGGGCGTGGCGTTCCTGGTCTGGCAGTTTGGCGCGCTGACGCTGTTCACGCCGCCAGGGCTGCCGGCCGGTTTCACACCCATCGCCTCCCCGCTGGCCTGCATGGTGCCGCTGATGGCCGTGCTGTCGGCCGGGCTGGCGCTGCTCGGACTGCGCAAGCTGCTGACCGGGGAGTGAGGCTGGCTACCGGCCGCCCGTCACGTGCAGCGTGTGCCCGGTGATGTACGCCGCCTCGTCTGAGGCCAGGAAGAGGACGGCGTGCGCCACCTCGACGGGCTGGGCCAGCCGGCGCAGCGGCGTCATCCGTTGCGGGCTGTAGTCGTACATCTCGTTCATGTGGTGCAGGGCCGGCCCCAGCCGCTCCGTCTCGACCGGCCCGGGTGCGACGGCGTTGGCCGTGATGCCGTACTCGGCCAGCTCCAGCGCGATATCGCGGGTGAAGCCGTGGACGCCTGCCTTGGCCGTGGAGTAGGGCGCTGCGCCCTCGTAGTAGGCGCTCCAGGGGGTGCCCTCCCGGGCGCCCGACGAGATGCTGACGATGCGTCCGTACCTCTGGGCCATCATCGGGCGGGCGGCGGCGCGGGTGCAGAGGAACATGGCCCGCAGGTTCAGCGTGATGACCGCGTCCCAGGTCGCTTCGGGCAGCTCCCAGATGCGGCCCGGCTGGCCCCCGCCGACGTTGTTGACCAGGATGTCCACCCGACCGAAGCGCTCGACGGCAGCGGCGATCAGCTCGTCGGCCGGCTCGGCCAGGGTCAGATCGCCGACGACGCCGATGGCGGTCCCGCCCGCGTGCATGACACTGCTGACCGTCCGCTCGATGGCCGCGCCGTCGATGTCGCCGCAGACGAGCCGGGCGCCCTCCTCGGCCAGCCGCAGCGCAATCGCCTGACCGATGCCGTTGCCGGCCCCCGTCACGACGGCTACCTTCTCCTGCACCCTGCCCATATCGCGCCTCCTCGTCGCTCGTGAGCGGCTCCAGCGCCGCCGGTCATCGGTGGGCCTGCGATGTCGCCAGGCTACGTCGCCAGGGCGGTCGCACCGCCGTCCACGACCAGGTGCGTGCCGGTGATGAAGCCGGACACGTCCGCCGCCAGGAAGAGCGCCGTCCTGGCGATGTCTTCCGGCTCGCCCACCCGGCCGATCGGGATACCGTCGTCCTCGGCGGCGGCAAGCTCGGCCGCCTCGACGATGTCGGCGGTCAGGCGGCTGCGAATCAGGCCCGGGCAGATCGCGTTCACGCGG
Source organism: Chloroflexota bacterium (assembly GCA_020850535.1). Lineage (NCBI taxonomy): Bacteria > Bacillati > Chloroflexota > Chloroflexota bacterium. Next base: position 4,180 of record JADZEM010000100.1, on the reverse strand, counting down.
ATGCGGTCGCGTCCGTAGGAGACGGCCATCGCGCGGGTCAGCGCCAGCACCGCGCCCTTCGCAGCGGCGTAGGCGTGCGTGGGGCGGCTCCTTGAGGCGGTCAGCGCGGAGACCGACGAGGTGTTGACGATCGAGCCGCCGCCGGCCGCGCGCAGGTGTGGGACGGCCGCCTGACTGAGCAGGTACATCGCACGGACGTTCACGTCGAGCGCCAGATCCCAGTGCTCAACTGGGATCGACTCGACGGTGCCGCCCACGACGATGGTGCCGACGCCGGCGTTGTTGAACAGGATGTCCAGTCGCCCGAAGTGCGCGACAGTCCGCGCGACGACCTCGGCGCAGGCGTCCGGATCGGCGAGATCGGCCGGGATGCTGAGCGCCGCGTCTTCGCCGAACGCGCCCTGCACCTGGGCGACGGTCTCCGCCAGGGCGTCAGCGCGCACGTCTACCAGGGCCACCCTGGCGTCAGCAGCGGCAAAGAGCAGCGCACTGGCCCGGCCGATGCCGGTCGCCGCGCCGGTGATCAGCGCCACCTTGCCGGCCAGACTGATGGTCACCGACATCGCTGGAACCCCTCCCCTGGGGCAGGCTGGCCTTGCCCGGGTGTGGGGGCACTATAGCGGGAACGGGCGCGCGGCGGGCCGGGGGGTGAGGTTACCTCTGCACCGCGCCTGGCAGATTCCACCGCGGCGCTGGCTCAGACGTAGCCAGGGTCGCGCCGCCAGCCGCCCCGCGCGATGGCCCAGGAGAGCGCCATCCCGATGGCGAGTGGCAGCAGCCACCACGGCAGCGCGAACGTCGAGAGCAGGGCGAAGAAGAGCGTCATCGCCGTCTCCTGGCCTGGATCGAGCGGCAGCGTCACCAGCAGCCCGACGATCCACCCGACGGCGATGCCGCACGGCACCCCGAGCGCCGCGAGGATCGGCCGGGGGCGTCCGCCGGCCGCGCGTACGGCGAACCCGGCCGCGACGCCGGTCAGCGGGAGCAGCCCGAACGGCGTGACGATCCAGAACCAGTCGCCGGGGAACAGGCGCCCTGCCACCGCCAGCCCGAACAGGACCGGCCCGACGACCGACGCCGCGGCTGCCAGGAGAAAGCTCCGCATTGAATCCGCACTCCCTGTCGCCCCACGATACCGTACTGGCCGGTCCGCTGGCGGCAGGACTACTCGCCGCCGCGCTATCGTAGGCAGTGTGGCGGTATCGCGGCTCGGCAGCGAGTGCAGACGACGCTGTCAGCCCGCCCGCCCACACACCGACGACGCAGTCAGCGATCTCGCAGGGAGCGACGACGCGATGCAGATCATCGACGCCCAGATCCACCTCTGGGAGCAGGGCCTGCCGATCAACAAGGCGCACCGGCCGGTCTCCCGGTTCTCGACGGAGTACGTGCTCGGCATGATGGACGAGGCCGGCGTGGACGCCGCCCTGATCCATCCGCCGGGCTGGGACCCCCACTCAACCGAGCTGGCGACGGCGGCCGTCCTGAACCATCCGGGCCGCTTCGCGATCCTCGGCGCGTTCCCGCTGGACGACCCTGCCAGCCAGGGGCTGGTCGACGGGTGGCTGGCGCGTCCGGGCATGCTCGGGCTGCGGCTCACCTTCCTGAGCCCGCACCAGCGGACCTGGATGACGGACGGCACGGCGGACTGGGTCTGGCCGGCGGCCGAGCGGGCCGGCATCCCCATCGCGCTGCTCTGCACGGACTTCCTGCGGGAGGTCGGACAGATCGCGGAGCGGCACCCGGGCCTGAAGCTGATCGTGGATCACCTGGGCGGGCGCGGCGGCAACGAGCTGCAGAAGGACGATGCAGCCCTGGTGCACATGCCCCAGCTTGTGGCGTTGGCGAAGTACCCGAACGTGGCCGTCAAGGCGACGGGCGCGCCGGGCTACTCCAGCGAGGGGTATCCGTTCCGCCCGATTCAGCCGTACCTGCAGCAGATCTACGAGGCGTTCGGGCCGGATCGCATGTTCTGGGGCACCGACATCTCGCGGATGCGCTGCTCGTGGCGGGAGTGCATCACGTTCTTCACCGAGGAGCTGCCCTGGCTGCCGGACGCCGACAAGCCGAAGATCATGGGCGAGGCGCTGTGTGCGTGGATCGGCTGGAAACGGTAGCCCGGACTCAGCCCCCGGAGGCCCTCACCCCCCGCCCCAGTCGGGCCACCGGGCCTGTGCGCGGGCGAGGGGGCGGGGGTGAGGGCTTTTCCCGCGGTCTCGCGGCGCTGCCGCTACCCTTAGCGAGCTTCCGTGACCACGTCCAGCAGGTATGGCTTGCCGCCCGCGACGGCCCGGACTGCCCGCCCAAGCGCCGGGATCAGCTCCTCGGCCGTCTCGATGGGGCCTTCCGCCTGCATGTCGAACCCTCGGGCCACCGTGGCGAAGTCCACATGCGGGCCTTCGGGGCGCGTCCCGATGCCGCTCCGCGACACGTCCCGATCGCGGAACTGGGCGATCCGAATCGCGTGCTCCTCCGAGTTGTAGTAGCTGCGGTTGTTCCACATGATCGTGAGGATCGGCAGCTGCTCGCGGGCGGCCGTCCAGAGGGCGCTCGTGGAGTAGAGCAGATCGCCGTCTGGCTGGATGTTGACCACCATCGTGTTGGTGTTCTTGTAGGCCAGCCCGACGCCCAGCGCCGCCCCGATGCCGTAGCCGAGACCGGCGCCGCCGGCCCCGCCGAGCCACTGGGTCGGCTCGCGCACGTCCCAGAGGCGGCGGACCCAGCCGCGCAGGTCGCTGTTGCCGAGCACCCACTTGTGCCCGTCCAGGGCATCGCGGAGGGCCAGGCTCACGAAGGACGTGGTGAGCGGCGAGCGCCCGGACGACTCACGCGCCTGCTCTTCCCAGACCTCGCGCTGCTGGGCCGTCGTCCTGGCCAGGGTTGCTGCCCGCTCCGCACGGACCCCGGCGGCGTCAACCCAGCCGGCCGACAGCCGCTCGCGCACCAGTGCCACGAGCGTCGGGAGCGCCAGCCGCGTCTCGCCGACAAGGTTGAGGTCGACCGGCTGCGGTCGCTGGTAGTCCGCCGTCCAGCTCCGCACCAGCAGCTCGTTGACCGAGATCGACGCGACCTTTGCACCCGCAGCCACGGCGTACCCCTGCGCCCGCCGGTTGCGGTCCGGCGTTCGCAGCGCACCGTACAGATCGGTCACGTCCAGCGCCAGCACCACGTCCGCCTCGCGGATCAGGTCGGCGCTGACATGGCCCGCATCCAGCCGGTGACGCGGCGCGAAGTTGAAGCGCGCCCACAGATCGACGACCGGTGCGTTGAGCAGCTCGGCCAGGGTCTGGAGCGCCGCGACGGCGTCGGGATCGCGTCCGACGCGGTCCGCCAGGATAACGGGCCGCTGGGCTTCGGCCAGCCAGCCGGCCAGCTCGTCAAGGCCGGCCGGGTCCGCCTGCACCGAGGACTGGCGCGTCCAGCGGTCCAGGTTTGAGGGGAGGGTCAGCCCCTCGGGCATCTTCTGCTCCTGGATCGTGGTGTCCAGGGCGATATAGACCGGCGCGGCGGGCGCGGACTTCATGAGCCGCCAGCCCCGCAGGATCGACTCGATGGCGCCCTCGACGCTGACGGGCTGATCGTCCCACTTCACAAAGTCGCGGACGAAGTTGCCCTGGACGAGCGCGGTGTGGATCCACTCGATCCACGGGCGGCGCAGCGAGGCGTCCTGCGGGCCGCTGCCGCCGAGCAGCATGATCGGCACGCGGTCGCACCAGGCATTGAAGATGCCCATGGCCGCGTGCTGCAGCCCGACGACGTTGTGAATGGCCGCGACCATCGGCTTGCCCGTGGCCTTGGTGTAGCCGTGGGCCAGCGCAACCGACGTCTCCTCATGGGTACAGAGAATCGTGCGGGGGCTGCTGTCGCCCCCGTAGTTGACCAGCGAATCGTGGAGACCCCGGAAGCTCGCGCCGGGGTTGAACGCGGCGTACTCGACGCCGAGCCCCTGGAGCAGATCGACCAGGATATCCGAGCCGAACCGCGGAACACGCGCACTCATTCGTCCACCCTTTCCTTTCGCCTGCTGCCGTCGGCTACTCGGCGAGGGCGCGGAGCTTCGGCAGCACGTCGCGGCCGAACAGCTCGATGAAACGGATCTGGTCCAGGCCCGGGGCGTGAAACACCAGGTGGGTGAACCCCAGGTCGATGTACGGCTTGATCTTCGCCACCTGCTCGTCCG
>JADZEM010000099.1 GCA_020850535.1 Chloroflexota bacterium | reverse complement strand
GCGCGACGGCCGTCGGGAACGGCCGGCACTGGTGCGACTGGAGCGTCGCGCAGCGACTGCAGGATGGTAGGCGGGGCTTTCAAGCCCCGACGCGGCGGCACGACGACATCAACATGCAATCGCCCTGCCAGTCTCGTGCGATTCGGTGCAGAGCTTGGGCTGGACACGGCATCATTCAACGCGTGCGTGGACAATGACCTGGCCCTGGCCCGTGTCAAGGCCGAAAATCAGCTTGCCGAGCAGCGCGGCGTCGTCAAGACCCCGACGCTGATCGTCAACGGGAAGAAGATCGAAGGCGTCCCATCCTGGGAGCTGATGCGCCAGACCATCGAGCAGGCGCTCGTGCTGGCGCCGCTGGTGAACGGGCGGGGGCTGTAGCCGCAGACGGACGTGTATGCCCCCTCTCGAAATCACGCTTGACCCGATCATCGCGCAGGTTGGCCCCTTTCAGCTCGGCTGGCACGGCATCTTCAGCATGCTGGCCCTGCTGGCCGGGGTCTGGGTCGGCCTCTGGCGAGCCCGACAGCTCGGCGTCGATTCGGACGCCATCATCTCCGGCTTAGGCTGGGTCGTCCTGGGCGCGGTCATCGGCGCGCGCCTCTTCCACGTCCTGGATCATCTGCCGTACTACCTGCAGAATCCGCTGGAGATCCCGGCCGTCTGGCAAGGCGGCATCGCGGTGTACGGCGGCTTTGTCGGCGGCGTCGTGGCCGGGGCCATCGCGGCGCGGCAGATGGGACTGCCGGTCTGGTCGTCCCTGGACGCTGCTGCGCCGGGCATGCTCGTCGGGCAGGCCGTGGGCCGCATCGGCTGCCTGCTCAACGGCGACGCCTGGGGCGCGCCGACCGGCTGCGCCTGCGGGGTGGTCTACTGGCACCCGCATGCGCTGATCCCGTCCGATCTGCTTGGCGTGCCGACCCACCCGTATCCGCTCTACGAGATCGGCGCGGTGGCCGTGCTGCTGGCCCTGCTCTGGCTGCTGCGCGGCCAGACCGCACGGCCCGGGACGCAGTTCCTGGTCACCACGCTTGGCTACGGCGTGATCCGCTTCGTGCTGACCTTCGTGCGCCAGGAGACGGTCATCGTCTTCGGGTTGCAGGAAGCGCAGATCATCGCCATCCTGACGGGGGTGGTCGCGGTGGCGATCCTGGCCGGCCGGATGCTGCTGACGCGGCGGCCAGCCTCGGTGACGGGCGCGTAGGCACGTCCCACAGCGACATGCAAACGGCCCGCTGGCGTCGCTGCCGGCGGGCCGCTGTGGCGTCTCGGGCGGGCGGTCAGGCGGGTGCAGCTACCGAGACAGGCTGCTGCGTTGCAGCCCGCACGATGCCGGCACGCTCGCTGAGGGCCTGCGCCGCCGTGGACGTGGCGAGATCCCACGGCGCACCGAGGTCGAGCGCTGAGACCAGCAGCTCTTCCCCGAGTGGGTTGTCCCCCGAGCTGTACGCACGAGACATGTCGGCGAGAACGATCGTCCAGTCGGCAGTGGCGTCCGCCATGGTCGCACTCCGTCGGCTGAGATGGGTGGCGCCGGTGGTTGGATGAATCATGAAGATCCCTTCATCTCCGGCGCCGATGGTACAGCTTTCGGAATCGCTTGTAAAGCCATTTCAGAAAAGCCTCACGCGCACCTGACGGGCGGACCGGCATCCTGCGCGCATGAGCCCGAAATGGGAACGGCAAAGCCTGACGCTCTCCTTCGCTTCCCGCAAACATGAAAGAGCCCGGCCCCCAACAACTGAGGCCGGGCTCCTGCGAGCGTCAGGCGCGGCGACTACGAGCGGCCAGCGCGCACCGGCAGCTTGTACAACGCGCGGGCGTTCTCGGCCATCACCTGGGCCTCGAAGCCGGCCGGCAGCTTGATCTTCGGCAACGCCTCGTTCGGGTCGTCGAAGTCCCAGTGCGGGTAGTCTGTGGCGAACATCAGCCGGTCCTGGAGCCATGGGGCCATGTCCAGCATCTCCAGGAACTGGTCGGGCCGCGGCGGCTCCTCCATCGGCTGGGTCGTCACCCAGAAGTGCTCCGCAAGGTACTCGGACGGGGCCTTCTTGAGGTGCGGTACTTCGGCCTTGAGCTTCTTCCAGGCTGCGTCGAGCCGCCAGCCGAGCACCGGCAGCCAGGCGAACCCGCCCTCGATCAGCACGATCTTGAGGTTCGGGAACTGCTCGAAGACGCCCTCGGCAATGTAGCTGATGACCTGAGATTGGAACGCCGTGGACATCCCGGCGTGGTCCTCGACGTAATACGAGGGCCAGCCAGCGCCGGTGATCGGGTAACCGCCCTGCCCGCCGAAGTGAATGCCGATGGGCAGGCCGCGCGCTTCGGCCGCCTCGTACATCTTCCAGTACTTGCGGCGGCCGAGCGGCTCGCTCGTGCGGATCGCCAGCATCAACTGGACGAAGCCGGGATGGTCACCCCGCCGCTCGATCTCCTTGACCGTCAGGTCGCCGTCCTCGTAGGGGACCACCAGGCCCGAGCGCAGGCGCGGCTCCGGATCGAGCCAGGTCTCGATCTGCCATTCGTTGACGGCGGCGGCATGGGCCGCGCTCCACTCCAGGTTGCGCTGCCCGCCCGAGCCGAGCAGTGGCTGCAGGACGCCGAAGTCCATGTCGTAGGCGTCCAGCAGCTGCTGCTGGAGGAACGGCAGCTCCGAGCTGGGCGGGTTGCCGCTCGGCGGCCACGAGTCGGTGCGGGCGGCGTTCGGGACGGCGCGCGGGTAGTACGAGCCGTCGTGGCCGCGCCCGCCGATGGTCTTGCGGTACTCGACCCAGCGCGGCGACAGGTACTTGTCGAGCGCGGCAGCGTTGATCAGGTTCGGGTGAATGTCGCAGTCGATGACCGAGTAGCGTGGCTTCGAACGGGTGATCTCGGTCCGCTCCGCTGCCAGAACCATCGCGGGCCTCCTGAATCTCTCGTGCGGCGACGCGCCGCGCGGCTACTTGTCGAAACGGTAGAAGCTGCGCGCGTTCTCGGAAAGGATCTTCCGCCGAAGCTCGGCAGGCAGGCCGGCTGGCACGGCCTCCTCAGGCCTGTCGAAGTGCCAGTGCGGGTAGTCCGTCGAGAACATCAGCACGTCGTCTGAGCCGATCTGCTCGATCAACTGGAGCATGTGCTTCGGGTCCGGCGCGGCGTCGAGCGGCTGGAGCGAGAAGCGCATCCGGCCGCGGATGTAGTCGGACGGCGGCATCGTGTTCCAGGGCACCTCGCGGCGCAGGCCCTTCCAGTCCTTGTCGATGCGCCACATCAGCGAGGGTATCCAGGTCCAGCCGCCCTCGATCATGGCGATGCGGAGCCTGGGGAAGTGGTCGAAGACGCCTTCAACCACCAGATTCAGGATCTGCGTCTGGAAGACCTGCGCCATCCCGGCGTAGTCCTCCAGGTAGTAGGACGGCCAGCCCGCACCGGTCGGCGGGTTGCCGGGCGCGCCGCCAAACTGGAGGCTGACCGTCAGGTCGTGTCGCTGGGCCGCCTCGAAGATCGGCCAGTAGCGGCGGTGCCCGTACGGCGCTTCCGAGACGACCGGCAGGAAGACCTGGACGATGCCCGGATGGCTCCCGATCCGGTCGATCTCTTGCGCGGCCATCTCCGGCACCCGCGAGGGCGCCACCATCGAAGCTCGCAGACGCGGCTCCTCGGCCAGCCACTCGGCGATCATCCAGTCGTTGACGGCGGAGGCCATCGCGGCGGCAGTATCGGGGTTGTGCAGGCTCTCGACGGCGTACGTGCAGTTGAGGATGCCTAGCTCGACGTTCCACGGGTCCAGCACCTGCTCGCGGACGAGCTTGAGGCTGGTGCCGGGCGCTTCGCCGTCCGGGCCGCTGGTTCCGGGCAGCGAGGACGTCGCTGCGCCGCGCGGATAGGCCGTGTCAACCGGCCCCTTGAACGCCGAGTAGGTGATGTACTCCCGCCAGTGCTCGCTCAGGTACGGAAAGAGCGCGCGCACGTTCGGGACGTTGCAGTGGATGTCGGTGTCGATGACGGGCTGCCCGAGATCCATGCCTCGTGGCGCGAGCGCCGTCGTGCCGTGCTCCATGCAGATGTGCTCCTTGCGAGGTGCATACCACCGTCACCCCTTATCCGCGCCGGAGAGGGGGCGGGGGTGAGGGCCTTACTCCGGCCGCGCCGCCGGCTTCGACTGGCCGAGGTACAGCACCACAAACTGCTGCTCCACCTCGACCGGGTAGGTCTCCAGCGTCGGGTCGGGGTCGTCGGGGCCGATGGTCGCCTGGACCAGCTGAGCGCCAGCCGCATCGGCGTCGGGGTCTTCGTCCTCGCCCGGTGGAGCCGTCTCGACGAAGACCTCATACGTCCGAGTCCGCACCCGGTGCGGGTTGAACACCGAGCGCCCGTCCGTGATGTCGAACTCCCAGCCGTGCCACGGGCACCGCACGATCTCCCCGTCACGGGTCAGCTCGCGCTGGTACTGGGCCGGGCTGGTGATCAGGCCTGTCACCACGCCCTGGCAGAGCGGCGCGGCCCGGTGCGGGCAGCGGTTCAGCAGGGCGTGGTACTCGCCGTTGACGTTGAAGACCCCGATGGTCCGGCCCCGCACCGAGATGATGCGGTGCTGTCCGGGTGGCAGCTCGTCCACCCGGCAGACGACGTGTCGTGACATCCGTGATCCCTACTGGCCGTTCCGCAGCTTCGGGTAGCAGTCGAGCGCGTTCTCCACGAAGATGCGGTGTCGCAGGGCCGGGTCGAGCTGGGTCAGGGTGTCGCGCGGATCGTCCCAGTCCCAGTGCGGGTAGTCGCTGGCGAACATCAGGGTATTCTGGCCCTGCATCCACTCGATCATCGGGTGGATGGCCGAGGGCGGGTTCGGCTCTTCGAGCGGCTGGGTGGCGAAGCGGACCCGCGAGAACACGGTCTCGCTCGGCAACTGCTTCACCCAGGGGGTCTGCCAGCGGAGCGCCTTCCAGTCCTGGTCGAGCTTCCAGACGTAGGACGGCACCCAGGCGAAGCCGCCTTCGAGCATCGCGACCTTCAGCGTCGGGAACCGCTCGAACCAGCCCTCGAAGATCATGCTGGCGAGGTGCACCTGGTAGAAGGCGGGCCGCGACTGGCGCGACTCGGCGTAGTAGGTCGGGTAGCCGGCCGAGGTCGGGGGCGGGTTGATCCCCGAGCCTTCGGTGGCGAAGTGCAGCGAGACGGTCAGGTTGTTGCGCTCGCACGCCTCGAAGATCGGGTGGTAGAAGCGCTGCCCGAATGCGCGCGGCGCGCCGCACGGCAGGATGACCGAGATCACCTGCGGATGGCTGCCGATGCGGTCGATCTCGGCGGCGGCCTGGGCCGGGTCCTGCGGGCAGATCGCCATGGCGAAGCGGAAGCGGCTGTCGCGCTGGAGCCAGTGCTCGATCGTGAAATCGTTGAAGGCGCGGCAGAGGGCGCTGGCGTAATCCACGTCCGGGATCGAGGCCGCCGAGTACATCGAGCTGCCCGTCAGCAGGCCGATATCGACGGCGCAGCCGTCCATCAGGTCCGAGATGGTCATCTCGATGTTGGTGGCCGCCGCCCCCAGGCCGCCCGGCGACTGCCCATCCACGACGTCCGCCCGGTACCCTCGCACGCCGCCGTTGTAGGCGTACAGGTTGCCGCCCCCGCCGACACCGTAGCTCTCGTAGCGGTCGGCATCGGTGCGGCTCAGGTAGGGGATGAGATCCTTCGCGCCGCGAATGCCGTGGTGGATGTCGGTGTCGATGGTCGAGAGCTTGACAGCGCCGGATTGGTCGTCGTCAGACTGGGGGCGCCGGATCGTGCTTACTGCCATGGAAGCCGTCCTCTCCATCTCGTGTCAGGGTGTCCTGGCAGCGTCTGGATCGGGCAGGCCCGATGCCGTTCGGGTGGCTGCGCCTCGCTGCGCGGTCTGCTGACACGGTGTAGCGTCTAGTGTAGACCGGTGACACGGCTCTCGTCAGCGCCCCGGTGCGTCGCACGCACTTGAGATGGTGGGCGCGGGCTACAATCGCCCCCAGGCGTGGCCCGCCGACGTCGGGCCGTGCAGCGCCACGACGGCGCGGAGGTGAAGGGGAATGGCCACCCGACTGCCCCTGCTGGATATCGGCAAGTTCCACGCGCGGCTCAGCGAGCTGATCGCGATGCACGGCGAGCCACCCTGGTCCGAGACGATGATGATGTCTGAGGACATGCAGGCGTTCTTCATCGCCAACCCGCCCGGCCACCCGACGGATACCCACTACCACGACCACGACGAGTGGTGGATCGTGCTGGCCGGCGAGATCGACTGGTGGATCGAGGGGAACGACGGCCCGATTCACGCCAAGACCGGCGACTTCGTCATCGCGCCGAAGTACCACTGGCACCACATCGAGCCGGTCGGCACGGAGATGAGCATCCGCCTGGCGATCAACGCGCGCGGCGAGTTCCACAAGTACGACCGCCCAGGTTGCCGCTCGAAGCCGTGGCGGCTGAAGCCCGGCGAGACTCCGGAGACGGCAGCCCCGCAGGAGGACTAGGCGGCCCGCCCCCCGCTCCTGCGTGCGGGGGCGGGGGGCGGTGCAGGCCTCTTCCTCAGCTCGGCCAGCGGAAGTTGTCGAAGGCGTAGTCCAGCAGCGCCTTGCTGTCAGCCGTCGTGTCATCGCTGCGGAGGACCGTCACGATCACCCGTCGCCCATCCTTGACGGCTGACCCGACGAGACACCGGCCGGCATCGTCGGTGAAGCCCGGCTTGACGCCGTCCGCGCCAGGGTAGACCGGCAGCAGCTTGTTCAGGTTCCAGATGTCGAAGCCGTCGGCGTTCCAGTGGCGCGTGTTCGACAGGCTGTAGAAGGTCGGGTTCTGCATGCCGTACCGCGCAAGCTGGGCCAGGTCATAGGCTGACGAATAGTGGCCGGTCGCGTCGAGGCCATGCGGGTTCTTGAACTGCGTGTCCCGCAACCCGAGCGCCTTCGCCTTGGCGTTCATCATCTCGACGAACTTCGCCTCGGAGCCGGCGATGTGCTTCGAGATGGCGATGGCCGCGTCGTTGCCGCTCGCCAGCATCAGCCCGTAGAGCAGCGTCTCCAGGGTCACCGTCTGGCCGGGCATCAGCCCCATCACGGTGCTCTCGGTGGTCAGATACAGTTGCGCGCTGTCCACGTCGACGATGACGCGGTCGTCAAGGCGGCCGTTCTCGATGGCCACAATCGCCGTCATGATCTTGGTGGTGCTGGCCTGGGCGAGGCGCGTGTGGCCGCTCTTGGCGTAGAGCACCGCGCCAGAGTCGCCATCCACGATGATCGCGGCCTCGGCGGTCGGGTTGATAGGCCAGCCGGTGTGGATTCGCTCAGGTGCGCGCCGGCCGCTGGCGGCGTCAACCTCGCCGCCCTTCGCCAGCTCATACAGGTACTTCGGCGGGCCAGACGGCCCGAAGTCCGTCAGGCTGGCCCAGACGAAGCCCGGCAGGCGTCCCTCGCCGCGCCCGGGGTCGAACAGCTTCGAGCGGCCGTTCTCGACCTGCTCCACCACTTCCAGCGTCGTGAACTGGGAGACGTTCCCGAGGCTGGCGGCGCTGGGCCCCGGACCGTCGAACAGCTCGGCTTCGCGGAAGTTCTGAACCCACTGTCGCTCCGGCTGGGCCGGCAGCTGTGGGACGCTGACCGCCACCGAGACGCTCGGCGTCGGGCTGGCCGAGATGGCGGCGGCCGGGACCGTCCCGCCGCCCCCTGCCGTCATCGAGCCGACCATGCTCGACGACGGCGCGCCGATCACCGGCACGGGCGAGGGGGCCGCATGCACGACCGTGGTTGTCCGATCATCCCAGCGTGCGCCGACACCGCTCAGGGTCATGACGCCGAGCAGTCCGAGCACAGCCAGATGGTGCGTGACTCGCATCAGAGGTCTCTCCGGGCTGCCTGGGGCGCGTGCGGGTGCGGGGTTCACGAGAGACTCCGTCTGATCTACGCGCCGAGTATACCAGCGTTACGTTATTCTCCGGACGCGCCGCGCCGCTGAGTCGATCTGCGACTCACAGGCGTATCACAAGCGCTCGCGGACCGCTTGCCACTGCCTGTTCGAGCGCCCATCCGCCCGCTCGGCGGGCAACACGGCCGGGCCTTCCCTCCGCTCGCCGCGCCGCGCGTTTCGAGCCTCCCAGTACAATTGACGAGGAGAGCGGGCCGCAGTTCCGTGCAGTACGTCGTGGACTCGCCGCCTCCGGCCCGTCGCGAGCGGCCCCGGCGCATCGAGTCGGAGGGACGCCAGCCACACTTCGGATCGGATCGGGGATCGGCGTGCTCCTCCGCGAGCTGATGCTCGTCAACTTTCGCAACTACGTCCGCCTGGCCCTGACGCCCGGCGATCCGATCACCGTGCTCCTCGGGGACAACGGCCAGGGCAAGAGCAACGTCCTCGAATCGATCTACCTGCTGGCGACCACGCGCTCGCCGCGCACCAGCAACGACCGCGAGCTGGTCCACTGGGAGGCCCGCCGCGACTTCATCCCGTTCGCCCGGCTGGAAGCCCGCATCCACCGCGACGATGGCGAGCTGCACGTCGAGATGCTCATCAAGGCCGAGAGCGACGTGGCCGGGGCCGCCTCGACCGCGCCTGAGTCAGACGCGACCGTGCCGTCGATTCGCCCGGTGACCAAGCAGGTCAAGGTGAACGGCCTGCCCACCCGCGCCGTCGAGCTGATCGGGCAGGTGAACGTCGTGCTGTTCACCCCGGACGACGTCGCGCTGGTGGCTGGCGCGCCGGCCGGCCGCCGTCGCTACCTCGACATCACCCTGTCCCAGGTCAACAGGCACTACCTGCGGGCGCTCCAGCGCTACAACCGCGTGCTGGCCCAGCGGAACACCCTGCTGCGGCAGGTCCGCGAGCGCCGCCAGCGCCCCGAGCAGCTGGACTTCTGGAACGAAGAGGTCGTGCGGCTTGGCGCGTACATCGTCGAGCAGCGGCTGGAGACCGTCTCCGCCATCAACCCGGACATCGCTCGGCTCTACCGCGAGCTCGGCGGCAGCCAGCACGATCTCGCCCTGGCCTACCGGTCGACCTGCCTCGACACGCCCGACGCGGCGGCGGATCCGGGGGCGCTGACAGACCGGTACGCCGCGAAGCTTCGGGAGCTACTGCCACGCGAGATCGAGGCTGGCGTCTCGCTGATCGGGCCGCATCGCGACGACTTCGCCTTCATGGTGGACGGCGTCGATCTGCACGACTACGGCTCGCGGGGGCAGCAGCGGCTCGGCGTGCTGGCCCTGAAGCTGGCCGAAGCCCTGTTCATGCGGGCGCGCACCGAAGAGCGCCCGATCCTCCTGCTGGACGACATCCTCTCGGAGCTGGACCCGACTCGGCGGGGCTACGTGCTCGGGCAGGCGGGCCGGGCCGGCCAGACCATTATCAGCACCACCGATCTGACCGATTTTCCCTCCGCGTTCCTGGCCCAGTCCACGCTGTTCCGGGTGGCCGGCGGCGGGCTGACCAGGATCGAGCAGGCCGCTCCCGAAATCGATGGTGTCCACCTGGTAGAAGAAGCGCCCGGCCGAACGATCTGAGGTATACTCCGGCCGGGCCCAGGGTTCCGGCGCGGAGACCGTCAGCCCGCGAATGGAGGCCAATCATGAACTTCCTCGGCATGGGGCCGATGGAGCTGATGATGATCCTGGTCCTGGCACTGATCGTGTTCGGGCCGGGGAAGCTGCCGGAGATCGCCGGTCAGGTCGGGCGCATGGTGCGCGACTTCCGCCGGACCACCTCGGAGCTCTCGTCCGAGTTCAGCCGCACGCTGAGCCTGGAGATCGAGGAGCGCAAGACGGCGCAGGCGCCGGCCCCGGTTGCCGCCGAGGCCGCCCCCTACGAGCCGCCGCCGGCCGAAGAGGTTGTCGGGGCCATTCAGCCGGTTCCCGCTCCCGTCGCCGTGGAGCCAGCCGAAGCCCCGTTGGTGGTCACCACGACCAGCAGCGCGCCGGTCGAGACGGCGCCCGCCCCCGAGCCGGTGGTCGCGTCGAAGCGTCGGACCCGCGATACGGGGATCGAGCCACCGTACTGACGGCCGCTCGGCACGGCGCGCCGCCAGACGACAGCGCAGACGTGCCTCGGTCACGCGTTCCCACCTGCCTCCGGGCAGGTGTACAATACCTTTCGCGTCGCCTTGACCGTGAGGGAGCGTTCAGGCGCACCACGCGCGGCCTCAGGCGTCCCAAGGAGAGCACCGTGATCGAGGTCTTCGTCGAGAGCATCCGCGTGAACATGACAAACTACAAGCGCGTGGTCATGCTCAAGGAGAAGACCGCGCAGCGGTACCTGCCGATCTGGATCGGCCACTTCGAAGCGGACGCCATCGCGATCCCGATGCAGAACGTCCCGGTCTCCCGGCCGCTCACGCACGATCTGCTCGGCTCGGTGATCTCGGCGCTCGGCGGGAAGGTCACCCAGGTCGTCATCAACGAGCTGGCCGACGAGACGTTCTACGCCAAGCTGATCGTGGACGCCGACGGCCGCCACGTCGAGGTGGACTCGCGCCCGAGCGACGCGATTGCGCTGGCCATCCGGGCGAAAGTGCCGATCTTCGTCGAGGACGCCGTGCTCGATCAGGCCGGCATGGTCTTCGAGAGCGAGTCCGAAGCCGAAGAGGCGGCGCAGGCCGAGGGCAAGTCCGCCCCCCCTGAGACGATAGACGAGTCGAAGCTCGGCGTCTTCCGCGAGTTCATCGAGACACTCGACCTTGGCGATCTCGGGCGTGGCGGCGGCGGCGGCGAGAAGCCGGAGCGCACGTAGCGCCGGCGCTCCCGCGTTTGCTCCGTCGGTCGGGCTGAGAGCAGCCGACCCATCACGCCGGACCGCTGGCGTTCTGGCATCGCGGTCGTCTACGAGCCGCCGATCCCGAACAGCCTCCCCAGCTTCCCGAGCCAGCCGCCTGACACGCCGTCGCCCGCCGGGTCGCTCTCGGAGCGCGGCTTGATGCCTGCAGCCTCCCGTTCCGCGATGGCGCTCTCCAGCCGGTCGCGGTCCAGCAGGAACTGGTCGAGCCGACTCCGCATCCCCTGGGCCTCGACCTCCAGCGCGGTGATCCGCCAGCCGAGGATTCGGTTGTTGTGGCGCAGCTCGAACAGGCGGCGGCGCAACGTTGCGTACCGCCCCTCGAGGCCCGCCAGCCGCGCCCGCGCGATCTTCTGCGCCGCGTCCAGCGCCTCGCCGTCGTCGGGGTTGAGCGCGTCGGCCTCGCGCTCGCGCAGGGACAGCGACATGCCGTAGGTCAGCACCAGCAGCCGGGCGTGCTCGCCCCACTCGCCGTCCCACCCGTGCGACTCAGCCGCCCGGTCGGCCATCTCCAGCGTCGGACCGTCCACGTCCAGCTCTGG
This sequence comes from Chloroflexota bacterium, assembly GCA_020850535.1. Lineage (NCBI taxonomy): Bacteria > Bacillati > Chloroflexota > Chloroflexota bacterium. The sequence continues at coordinate 16,428 of JADZEM010000099.1, read as the reverse complement.
CTCGACCAGTGCCGCGCCCTCGAACAGGCCGGTGAACATGCCCTCGCTCTTGCGGGCGCGGCCGGCTGGCGCAGGCGGCAGGTCTTCGTGTTCGGGCAGCGCTGTGACCTCGCCGCCGAGCGCCTGCAGCCGCCGCTTGAGACCCTCTTCCTCGCGCCGCCGCTCCACGATCTCGGCGCGGATCTCCAGGTGCCGGTCGGCCAGCCGCACCCAGGTTGCTTCGCGGGCTGCGCCCTCCCGCGTCAGCGTGTAGGCGACGTGCCGCGTCAGCAGGTAGAGCGCCTCCACCAGGAACAGGTCTTCACGGGTTGCGTTGAGCGCGTCGAGGATCTCCTGGGGCGCGCGCCCGGTCACCTGGGGAAACTGGCTGCCGCCGTGCAGGAACGCCGCGCCACGCTCGAAGAGTCGCCCGAGGGCCATCGCCTGGGTCGGCCACAGGTCGCCGGCGGCCAGCAACGCCAGATCCAGCACCTCTTGCAGCATTGGGAGGCACAGGCGTTCGCCGGTCTGGAGCATGGGGGGATCGGCGCTCGTCACGGCAGGCAGTCCCGAGTCACGGAGATGCGGCGCAGGCCGTGCATGATCGTATCACTCAGGCCCCTGGGCGGGCGGCAGGCGCCCCGGCGCTGAGCCTGGGGCCGCCGATGTGTCGGCCGCCTGGGCCGGGTGGGCAACGGCCTGCTGGGGCGTTTCCAGGGGCGGCGCTGGCGGGACGGCGGCGGCGGCCGAGGCGGCCAGCGCGGCGGTCGCCCGCATGCGGGCCAGCGCATCGTGGAAGCGGGCGGCGTCCCAGTCGGGCAGATCTCGGCTGACCAGCAGCAGCAGGTTGTCGTGGATGCTCAGATACGGCCGAGCCTTCCAGTAGCGTGCCAGCCACAATCGCCACGCTTCGAGCGCCTCGGCGCTGTCGAAGACCAGCAGCAGGTGCGGATCGACCGCGCCGCGACTCCGAAAAGTGAACGCCTGTCGTTGGGTGCGCGGCTGGGGGGCGGCGGCCGGCCAGCGCGCTTGCTCCACACGATCGATGTCGAGGCCCGCTCGGTGGAGCGCGTCGAGCGCGTCATCAGCATCCCAGCGCGCGAAGCCGGGCTGAGGGGGGAGGGGATTCGCGGTCATAGTGACGCTAACTCTACCAGCACCTGCCCCCCGGCCACGGCGTCACCCTCGGCGCAGAGGACCGACGCAACGACGCCATCTCGCGGTGCTGCTACGACGTTCTCGATCTTCATCGCCTCGACGATCAGGAGCGGCTGATGCTCGCGGACGACGTCGCCGGGCGCTGCCAGGATGCGGACGACCCGGCCGGGCATCGGTGCTTCAAGTCCGGGGGCGCGCCCGCCAGGATGGTGGCGGCCGGTCGGCGCGGCGGCCGGCGGCGCGGCCAGCGTTGCCACGGATCGGTCGCCGCCGTGGGTGACGACCACCCGCCCACGCGCCCACTCGACGGCAACGCGGCAACGGATCGGCGCGGCGGACCCCTCGGCCAGCGTCGGCCCAGCCGGCGACGCCGGCACGGCTCCCGTCGGCCCAGCCGGTGACGCCGAAGGGACTTCCGTCTGCCCGCCCACCGGGCGCACCACGAGCGGGCGTACCAGGAGCAGGTCGTCCAGGCCGGTCACGGTCACGTCGAAGCGATCCTCGGCCACGGTCACCCGCCAGCGACGCGGCGACTCGCGGTCGGCCACCACGGCGACGGGGTCGGCGTCCGGCGCGGCCTGCCAGAAGGTGATGACGCCCTGCCCGCCGATGCGCCAGTCACCCAACGTGCCATCGGTGCTCGCCTGAGAGTGCCCGTCGTCGCCCCCATCGCGGCCGATCTCAGACAGCCACGCGGCGGCGGCTGCTGCCAGCGCGACGGGTGGCACGTCTGCCAGGTCCGTGTCGCCCGGGCGAGCCATCGACAGAAAGTCAGTCGTCGCCGCGCCGTCCTGGAACGTCGGGTGATCGAGGATCCAGGTCAGCAGGGTGCGATTGGTCGGCAGCCCCTCGATCTCGTACCGTTCGAGCGCCGCCCGCGCGAGGCCGATGGCCTCCGCTCGCGTCTCGCCGTACGCGATCAGCTTTCCCAGCATCGTGTCGTAGAACGGAGGGACACGGTCGCCGTCCGCATACCCCACGTCGTTGCGGAGGCCCGGCCCGACCGGCGGGCGGAAGCGCCCGAGGCGGCCAGGAGTCGGCAGGTCGGCGCGGGCCGGGTCTTCGGCGTACACCCGACACTCGACGGCGTGCCCGCGCAGCGCTACGTCTGCCTGCGCCAGCCCGAGCGGCAGCCCGGCCGCGATCTCCAACTGCTTCTGCACGAGGTCGATCCCTGTCACCAGCTCGGTGACGGGGTGCTCCACCTGGAGCCGCGCATTCATCTCGATGAACCAGAACTGGCCGTCTGGCCCGACCAGGAACTCGCAGGTGCCCGCGCCGACGTAGCCCGCCGCGCCGGCCACCCGCAGCGCCGCCTCGCCGAGCGCCCCTCGCAGTTCGGGCGTCACGGCCGGGCCGGGGCTCTCCTCGACGACCTTCTGATGACGCCGCTGCACGGAGCAGTCGCGCTCGCCCAGGTGTACGAGCGCGCCGTGCCTGTCCCCGAGCACCTGCACCTCGACGTGCCGCGCCCGCTCGATCAGCCGTTCGAGGATCAAGGTGTCGTCGCCAAACGCGGCGAGGGCCTCGCGGCGGGCGGCTGCAATCGCCTCCGGCAGCTGGTCGAGGCTGGAGACGGCCCGCATGCCGCGTCCGCCACCGCCGGCCGCCGCCTTCACCAGCAGTGGGACGCCGATCCGTGCAGCCTCCGCCGCCAGCGTGGGATCGTCCTGGGCCGCGCCGTCATAGCCCGGCACGACCGGCACACCGTGGGCCGCGGCCAGCTTGCGGGCAGCCGCCTTGTCGCCCAGCAGCCGCAGCGCGGCCGGCGGCGGCCCGACGAAGATCAGCCCGGCCGCGGCACAGGCCTCCGCGAACGCCGCGTTCTCCGAGAGGAACCCGTACCCTGGATGCACGGCCTGGGCATCGCTCCCACGGGCGGCCTCCAGGATACGCTCGACATTCAGGTAGCTCGCGGAGGCTGGCCCCGGGCCGAGCAGGTGGGCCTCGTCGGCCAGCCGGACGTGGAGCGCGTCGCGGTCAGCCTCGGAGTAGACGGCGATCGAGCGGATGCCCAGCGCGGCGCAGGCGCGGATGACCCGCACCGCGATCTCGCCGCGATTGGCGATCAGCAGCCGCTCGATGGGTCTGGCCGTGGGCACGGGCACGCCGTCGTTCCTCCCGCCGGTCCTGACTGGCCGCGTCCGGCACGCCTGCGCTGTCGGCGTTCGTCCGTTCGATTGTACGCGCCGGCCCGGCGAAGGCGCGCCAGCCATCCTGCCCAAACCGCCCGTGGCAGCCGCACCGAGATCGGCCACACCAGGAACCCCGACGCGCCATCTGCCGCGTCGGGGTTCGTGCTCTGGGTGTCTTGGTGGTCGCCGCTTCCGGCCCGGCTCTGCGTCGGGCGGACGCGGCTTGCTCTAACGAGCGGTCAGAGGCGAGACCGGCTCGCGGTACACCGACCCGCCGCACTGACAACAGCGCAGCAGCCCGCGCTCCAGCCGCAGTCTGCCGCCGCAGCCCGTCCGGTGCACGATGTTTCCATCCACGATCTGCCCGACGTTCCGGCCGCACATCATGCACGCCAGGTCGGCCTGCACAACGCCCCGGCGGCGCAGCGGTGAGGCCATCACAGTATCATTCTGGGCGGTTGCTACCGACATCTTCTCTCTCCACACCTATGCTGTACCCGGCCACACGCTGTCACAGGGACCGCTCGGCTAGCAACGGGCGTATCGCCATCCTACGCGCGCAGGCGCGCGTCGGTCTGTCGAGGCGCGGACGGACCGAACGTGCTCGCGGTGACATTTGGCGTCCGGAACGTACTGCTATCGTCTGTAGTGTCACGACCGCATCACAGTCGGTCAGCTTTGTGAGGTGTCTTTCTCATGCAGGTCACCCGTCGTGGCGTTCTGCGTGGACTGCTCGCGGTGGCGGCCGCAACAGCCCTGCCAACCCTCCCGACCAGCGCGCTCGCCGCCAGTGTTGCGCCTCTCCCGACGCCCGACGCGCCGCGGCACGGGTTGCCCGCGTGGACCCTGGCCATCGCGCCGCTGCAGGCCGCTGGTGAGTGGACCGAGATCCTCCCGGCGCCGGCCGCGACGCGCCTGTTCGCACCGGCCTCCGGCGCGCTGCTGGCGGCCCGCGGGGGCGAGCTGTACAGGAGTGACGATGCCGGCCTGTCCTGGCGTTCAATCGCCCTGCCAGACGCCTCGCCGAAGGGGATGGTCGAGGTCGATCCGACGAATCACGATCTGCTCTTCCTGGCAACGGAGGACCGCGTTCAGCGCTCCACCGATGGCGGCGTGACCTGGACCACGGTCCTGGCGTCCGCCCACCCTGACCGGCCGTTCCACGAGGTTCGTGTCAGCCCGGCCGATCCGCGTACCGTCTACGCCGCCCAGTACAACATCACCGACCTGTGGCTGCACCGGAGCCAGGACGGCGGCGAGACCTGGAGCCAGCTCGAGGAGTGGCATGGCACGCTCTGCGCCATGGGCGTCTACATCCTGACGCCCCACCCCACAGACCCTGCCCGCATCTTCCGAACGGCCGGCTGCTACGCTGGCCGCGACCTGAGCGACGACCTGGAGATCAGCACTGACGCGGGCGCGTCGTTCCAGTCGCTGACCGCTCCGCGCGGCGCATTCCCGAACACCATCGTCGGCGGGAGTGGCGCAGATCCTCTCCGCTACTACCTGGCTGCGAATAAGGATCAGCGCTCGGGCGGCTCGCTCCTGCTGACCTCACCAGACGATGGCGCATCGTGGACAACCGTCCTGGAGTACAGTGGCGGCGGCATGATGCAGGGAGCGAAGACTCCGAGCGTCACCATGACCGCGCTCAGCTACGACCCATCCGCTCCTGGCCGCGTCTTCCTGGCCGAGCAGGAGAAGACCCGCTCCGCGCCCGGCGGCGACGCGTACCGAGTGAGTGGCTCCGTCAACGGCGGCGTAGACTGGACGCTGCTCGGCGGCCCGCTGGCCGGCCGGGTCAACGGCCTGGCCCTCGGCATCGACGGTCGTTTCCTCTTCGCGGCGACAGAGGCCGGCGTCCAGCGCCTCGCCATCGGCTAGACGCGTCCGGCGCGTGACATCTTCTGGGCGGGGTTGACCTACTGACGGCCCCGTCCGCTGCCCGACCTCGCTACAATCGGCGGCAGCCACGGTATCCAGTATCCGCACCTAGGGGGCCGCCATGCCTGACAGCCGACGTGTCCTGCTCGCCGGAGAGTCCTGGGTCACCACCACGACCCACGTCAAGGGCTTTGACAGCTTCACCACCTCGTCGTACGGCGAGGGCGCAGATCATCTGCGCGCGGCGCTGGCTGCTGGCGGCTGTCAGGTCGAGTTCATCCGGAACCACGATGCGCCAACGGCGTTTCCGACGACCGCTGAGGCGCTGAGACAGTACGGCTGCGTGATCCTCAGCGACATCGGGACCAACACGCTGGTGCTGTCGCCTGCCACCTGGGAGCGCGGCCAACAAACGCCGAACCGTCTCAAGCTGCTGCGCGAGTACGTCGAGAACGGCGGCGGCCTGATCATGGTCGGCGGCTACCTGACGTTCCAGGGCATCGAAGGGAAGGGCCGCTGGGCCGGGACGCCCGTCGAAGCGGTGCTGCCCGTCACCCTCCAGACCAGCGACGACCGGGTTGAGTGCCCCGAGGGCGTCGAACCGCGGGTGGTCGGCGACCACGCCATCGTCGCGGGCCTGGACGGGACCTGGCCGGCCGTCCTCGGCTACAACCGGGTCACGCCCAGGCCAGACGCCCGGGTGCTGGTGCGCGTCGGCGACGATCCGCTGGTCGCCTGCCGCGAGATCGGCCAGGGGCGGACCATCGCCTACACCACGGACTGCGGCCCGCACTGGTGCCCGCCGCCGTTCGTGGCCTGGCCGGGCTACGCAACGGTCTGGCAGCAGATGGTCGCGTGGGTCACCCGCCGCTGATGCCCGTCACCTCGTCACCGCGAACGGAACGCCATTGCATGTTCGTTGGTGTTCCCAAAATGCCGTCAAACGAGCGGTCGGGGCTTGAAAGCCCCGACGGGGCTGCACGACGCGCCCACTGTGCAATCGCCCTGTCCCCGAACGGAAAGCCATTGTCGGCTGGGAGAGGCGGCGGGTACACTTCCGAGTGGTTGTGCTAGGTGGGGCGCTAGCGGTGCCCTGTAACCGGAAACCCGCTTTATGCCGGGCTGAATTCCCATTTGAGGTTTGTTTGTCGGCCGGTCAGGCTAACGCAGCGCAGTGTTGATGGAACGGTCCTACGCGGCGGCGACCTGTGAACCCCGCCAGATCGGAGACGAAGCAACGGTAAGCGGTGCTCGTCGGGTGCCGTAGGGCTACCGGGCCGGAGCAAGCGGACGTTGGGTCGCGGTCGGCAGCAGATCGATGGTGGGTGCACGACCGATCATCGAGCATCACGAGCGGCGCGGGAACGTTTCCTGCGCCGCTCAGTCGTTGTCTGGCACCAGCGTACCCCGCGCTGACGACGGGCAGGAGAGGGCAGACAACGCCGTGTTGCCGCCGACCGAAGACGCCCCCCTCGCGCCGCCCCGGGCGCGGCCGTCGTCGCCAGCCGCGTTGCTCCGGCAGCTCGGATTGCGGCCCCGAAAGGGTCTCTCGCAGTCGTTTCTGACCGACGTTGGCGTCGTCAAGCGTATCGCTGGCGCGGCCAGCCTCTCCCCAGACGATCAGGTGCTGGAGATCGGCCCTGGACTCGGCATCCTGACCCAGGAGCTGGCGCGCCAGGCTGGCCGCGTGGTGGCATTCGAGTTGGACCGCGACCTGGCTGCGGCATTGCCACGGCTGGTCGCCGCAAATGTGCGGATCGTGCAGGGCGATGCGCTCCAGCTTTCCCCCGCCGATTACCTGACCGGTCCGTACAAGCTTGTGGCAAATTTGCCGTACCAGATTACGTCGCCGTTTCTGTATCGCTACCTGAGCCTGGACCCCTTGCCACAGACGCTCGTCGTCATGATTCAGCGCGAGGTTGCCGAGCGGATCGTTGCACCGGTCGGTCAGTTGTCCTACCTCGCGGTCATGGTGCAGGCCATCGCCAGCGTGCGTATCGTGCGGATCGTGCCGGCCGCGGCGTTCCATCCGCGCCCGAAGGTGGAGTCCGCCGTCATCAAGCTCGATCCACTGGACGAGCCGCTTGTGCCGATGGCCCAGCGCGCCGCGTTCCTGGGTCTCGTGCGGGCGGGCTTCGGGCAGCCGCGCAAGACGGTGCTCAACTCGCTGCACGAGGGACTGAAGCGGGAGCCGCTCGGCCGCCGGGAATGGGTGCGGATGGAGGTTCAAGGGCTGCTTGCGGGGGCAGGCATTCCCGCCGAGACGCGGCCACACGCGCTGACGCTGCCCCAGTGGCGCGCCCTCTTCCAGGCGTTTCAGGATCTCGACCGATGACGCTGACGCTGCGAGCGCACGCCAAGATCAACCTGGCTCTGGAGATCCTCGGTCGGCGCGACGACGGCTTTCACGAGCTGGTCTCGGTCACGCAGACGATCTCCCTGGCCGATACGCTGACCGCCGACGAGGCCGCCGGCCTGGCCGTCTCGATGAGGCCGCCGCTGGTCGCCAATGACGAGAACCTTGTCCGTCGCGCGGCGGAGCTGTTGGCGGCGCGGGCCGGCCGCTCGCCCCACGCCTGCCTGACCATCGACAAGCGCATCCCCCTGGCGGCCGGCCTCGGCGGCGGCAGCAGTGACGCCGCTGCCGCGCTCCGACTGCTGGATCGGCTCTGGGGCACGGCCCTCAGTCGACGCCGGGCGCTTGCACCGCTGGCGGCGCAGCTCGGTTCGGACGTGTCGCTCTTCCTGGCTGGCGGCAGCAGTCTCATCCGGGGGCGTGGCGAGCAGGTCGAACACCTGCCGGCCGCCCGGCCACTCTGGTTGGTCCTGGTCAGCCCCGATCTGAGCCCGCCCGACAAGACCCGCGCACTCTACCGGGCGCTCCAGCCCTCCGAGTGGGGCGACGGCTCGCGGACGCTCGGGTTGGCCGAGACCATCCGTGCGGGCCGTTCGATCGCGCCTGAACACCTCGTCAACAGCTTTGACGGCGCGGCGGACCGTGTCTACTTGGGCTTCGCCGACCTGCGTGCGCGCCTGCGCGGGCTGACCGGCCGACCGTTTCACCTGACCGGGGCCGGCCCCAGCCTGTTCGCCCTCTGCGAAGATGCACGGTCCGCCCAGGCCGCCGCCCAGGCTGCAGCGCCGGTCGGCTGGCCCGTGTACGTCGCACAGTCCATCTCGCAGCAGGCCGCTATCCGCGCATCGGATCGCTGACTCACTCGTTTTCATCACAAGAGGGGGCGAGTGGCTGTGCCCGTCAGGCCTCCGGAAGACGCTGATGAGCCGCCCAGACGGGGCCGGCGCGCAAGACTACCTGAACCCCGCCGATTGTGCGGCAGAGCCCGATAGTGGCCTCGCCGCACCTCTGCTAGACTGCCTCGCAGGTGAGTTTCCTCCTGGAGGGCGTGTGCGCGATCCTGTGCGGATCTGGGATGCGGCGCTGGGCGAGCTGAGGCTTGGCATGAGCCAGGCGAACTATGAGTCGTACCTCGCGGGCACCTCCGCGACGGCGTTCGAGGACGACGAGCTGACAGTCGCCGTCTCGAACCCGCTGGTGCGCGAGACGCTCGAACAGCGCTTCCGGCAGCACATCCTGCGCGCACTCTACGACGTAGTCGGCCGGCCTTGCCGTGTGCGGATGGTCTCGGGCGGGCCGCGCTCGTCCAACGGCGTGGACGGCTACGGTATGTTCGCGCTGGCCGAGCAGCCCAGCCAGCAGACGACGGCCGCGCGGAACGGTTCCCGCCGAGGCGGCCGTACGGCGGTGGTCGAATCGGCTGCACCGTCCGGTTGGGAAGGCTCCCCGCTGAACGCCCGCTACACGTTCGAGCGGTTCGTGGTTGGCAGCGGCAACCGCCTGGCGCACGCGGCGTCACAGGCCGTCGCGGATGCGCCGGGCCAGGCCTACAATCCGCTGTTCCTCTACGGCGGCGTGGGCCTCGGCAAGACCCACCTGCTGCACGCCATCGGCCACGAAGTGCTGAAGACCGGGCACAGCGTGCTGTACGTCTCGTCCGAAACGTTTACCAATGAGTTGATCGAATCGATTCGCGCACACCGCACCGATGAATTCCGCGAACGGTATCGACGCGCCAGCATTCTGATGATTGACGATATCCAGTTCATCGCTGGAAAGGTCGGCACGCAGGAAGAGTTCTTTCACACCTTCAACGCCATCCACGAGGGTGGCGGACAGATCATCCTGACCAGCGACCGAACCCCGAAAGCAATCCCGACGCTGGAAGATCGCCTTCGGTCGCGGTTCGAAATGGGATTGATCGCCGATATTCAGCCGCCAGACCTGGAGACCCGCATCGCCATTTTGCGTTCCAAAGTCAACGGACGCGTGCAGATCCCGAGCGATGTGCTGGAGCTTGTCGCGGAGAAGGTTCACACCAACATCCGCGAGCTGGAAGGGTCGTTGAATCGGATCACCGCCTACGCCATGCTGCACGGGAAGGCCGTCACGGTGGAGGTCGCGGCGGAAGCGCTCGCCGACCTTGTCGCGCCGAGGCCGACCAGCAGCGAACCGCCGGTCATCCTGGAAGCGGTCGCCCGTTACTTCGGCGTGACGGTGGACGATCTGCGCGGCAAGGCCCGCAACAAGGAGATCGTCGCGCCGCGCCACCTGGCGATGTATCTGCTCCGGGAAGATGCTCGCCTGTCGTTCCCACAGATCGGACAGCTGCTGGGCGGGCGCGACCACTCGTCGGTGGTGCACGCCTGTGAGAAGATCACGCTGGAGATTGAGCGTGACGGACGCTGCCGGCAGGACGCACGCGCCGTGCGAGATTTGCTACCATGAGTCGCGCTTCGTGCGAGCACTCGCACGGTCCGCAGTCGCCTGAACCTCGTGTCCAGACGACGGGCAGATGCAGGGCCGATCGCGACATCGGCGACAGGAACGCATCAGCATCAGGAGTACGGTAGGTCTCGACGTCCGCAAACGTTTCCGACACGATGTACGACGCACGATGTGACATGACGGTACATCGGACACCGGCATGTTGCGCCACAATCGTTGCACTGGTCCCTGCCGGCGTCGCAAACTGGGTCACAGAAGCACAACTGGCGCAATTTCACACGATATCGGCTATACTCCCCCGATACGTCATTCGGCGTATTCCTAAGAATTCAGCCGCATGGCCCGGGTGGACAGCAGCGTAGTGGCTGGGGCGGTTCACGGTGGTTCGAGGCAGGGGAAGCTCGGAGCGCCAGTGAGGCAGCCGCTTCAGCCTCTTGGAGGGATGCCCTTTCGATCCGGCATCACCCCGGCCCCCGTGGCCATTGGAGATGTGAGCAGATGGACCGCACATCGATAGTCGCAGCGAGCCAAGACGCTCCGACGACGGCCGGCGACCCCGCTACCCCTCCGGCCGGAGGCTCGACCAGGCGCGGGCCGCGCAAGATCGTTCGTCCCGACGATCTCGCCGCCGCCATCAAGCGCGTTATGAACAGCCGCGGCCTCTCGACCCGTGAGGTGGTCAGGCGCGTTCCTCGCCGTCACGTTGGCACGGTGTATCGGCTGCTCGCCGGCCGCACCACCGATCCCTGGGCCAGCACGGTCGTCTCCCTGTGTACCGCGCTCGACGCCGATCCAGACGAGCTGCTGGGCGTTGAGGATGCCATTGAGATCCTTGACCCGGATCTGCGCCAGACACTCTCAGATGTCGAGCGGCTGAGCGAAGAGGATCGCTGGCTGGCGCTCGACATGCTGCGCTCCCTGCTTGCTCGGCGGCTGCACGGCCTGCGTGGCCCGAAGTCGTCCGGCACGGCTGAGAGCATCCCCGCCTCGCTGATGGTTGATGACGGCGACGACGGCGACGAGGACTGACCCTCGCCATCCCGTCGGTCTCTGCTTCATCTCCAGAGTTCCAGTCCACAACCGAACACGGCGCGCCTGACCTGCGCGCCGGTAAGCCGTGGCATGCGTGCCGGTTGGGTTGGCCGCACGTTGCTGGCGACTCGGTGGCGGCGGTGTCCAGGGCAGTTGGATTCCGCGCCGAAACCGATTCGGCGGTACAATGCCAGGGCCGATGCCGAAGTTCTCCGCCCCACAACCGGCCCTTTTCGAGCCGACGCCGCCCGAACGCCAACCGCTCGCCGCGAGGATGCGGCCCCGGACGTTGGACGAAGTGGTCGGTCAGCGTGCGCTGCTGGCGCCTGGGCAGCCGCTGCGCCGTGCCGTCGAGTCGGGGCGGGCGGGATCGCTGGTGCTCTGGGGCACGCCCGGCTCGGGTAAGACCACCCTCGCGCGGCTGATCGCCAGCGCTTCCGGTGCTGCCGTCGAGCAGTTGAGCGCCGTCACCGACGGCGTCTCCGACCTCAAGCAGGCCATTGCCCGGGCGCGTGCGTGGTCCGGCCCGACCGTCCTGATCGTGGACGAGATCCACCGCTGGTCGCGGTCCCAGCAGGCGGCGCTGTTGCCGCACGTCGAGGACGGTCTCGTCACCCTGATCGGCGTCACCAGCGAGAACCCGTACTTCGACATCATCGCGCCGCTGCGGAGCCGGCTGCGGATCTTCCACCTGGAGCTGCTCGGGCCAGACGATCTGCGGATGATCCTCCGTCGCGCCGTCGAGGACGACGAGCGCGGCCTGGGCAGCCTGGGCCTGACGGTCACCGACGAGGCGCTCGACCTTGTGGCATCCCTCGCGGCCGGCGATGCGCGCACGGCGCTCAACGCCCTGGAGGCCGCCGCCGAGGCCACACGCGGGGCCGGCCAGACGGCCATCGAGCAGGAGACCATCGTCGAGGCGATGCAGAGCCGGCAGGTCCGCTACGACCGGCAGGCCGACGATCACTACCAGACGATCTCGGCGTTCATCAAGAGCGTGCGCGGCTCCGACCCTGACGCGGCGGTCTTCTGGCTGGCGAAGATGGTCATCGCGGGGGAGGATCCGCGCTTCATCGCGCGGCGACTGGTCATCCTGGCTTCCGAGGACATCGGCAACGCCGACCCTATCGCGCTGGTCGTGGCCCAGTCGGCGGCCCAGGCGGCCGAGCTTGTCGGCTGGCCCGAGGCCGAGCTGACGCTGAGTCAGGCCACGCTCTACCTGGCGATGGCGCCGAAGTCGAATGCCGCGCTCAAAGCGATCGGCGCCGCCAAGGCCGCTATCAGCGAGGGCGCGAACACGGAAGTTCCGCTCCACCTCCGAAACGCCTCGTTTGCCGGAGCGCGCGGCCTGGGGTACGGGCGCGGCTACGCCTACCCGCACGACTATCCAGGCCACTGGATCCAGCAGCGCTACCTGCCCGAGGGCGTGGAGGGACCGTTCTACGTGCCGTCCGATCAGGGCTACGAGGCCAAGCACCAGACGCGGCTGGCGGCTCGCCGCGAGCCCGATCCCGAGCAACAGTCAGAGTAGGCCCGTCGACCGACCGGGTTGGCCCGACGCCGCGCTACGCGTCGCTGCATCCCGCGGGCGTCTCACGGAGCGATTCGGCGAGCGCCGCGAGCACGCGGCGCACCGGGAGGTCCGTGAGCGGCTCCGAGCGGAGCGTCCGCACGCGCGGCCCCAGCGGCGACCAGACCGCCGGATCGGTCGGGCCGAAGAGGGCCAGCGTCGGGACGCCAAGCTGCCCGGCCAGGTGCGCCAGCCCCGAGTCGTTGCCGAGAAAGGCGTACGCTCGCGGCAATAGGGCCGCCACCACCGTCAGCGGCTGCCCTGCCACCACGTCCAGCGGCCCGCGCGCATGCGCCGCCAGCCGCGCCAGCACGTCGTCGTCGGCCGGCCCGGCCAGCACGACGCTCGGCAGCCCCTGTTCCCGCCTGATGGCCTCCAGCACGTCGGCGTAGCGCTCGGCCGGCCAGTTCTTCGCGCGCGAGCCGCTGCCCGGGTGGACCGCCAGGAAGGGCTGTCCCTCCAGCCCCAGGCCGGCCAGGATGCCGTCTGCTTGGATCGCAGCCTCGCGGGGCGGCACGATGGTCAGCAGCTCCAGATCGTCGCCCGGTTCGATCCCGAGCGGATCGAGCGTCTCGACCAGATACTGTGCGACATGAACCACCCTCCCAAGCGCAGGCCGCGACCGTGCGATCACCACCTGCCGCGCACCCCGCTGCTCGAAGCCTCGGCGCAGCGTGCCATCAGGGTCGGCACACCAGGCCACGGCCACGTCAACGCCGGCAAAGCGGTCGTCGGCGGCCGGCGCGCCGGCGAACAGGCGCGTCACCTGCGGGCTGTCAAACGAGAGCCAGCGATCCACCACCCCCGATGCCGACACCAGCGGCAGGGCCACGGCGTTTCCGGCCAGTTGGATATCAGCCCGCGGGAAGCGGCGACGCAGCGCCAGCAAGGCCGGCAGCGTCACCAGCGTGTCGCCGATGGCCCCGGGCCGCAGCACCAGGACGCGCTCGGCGCTCAGCGTCACCCTCAGTTCCGCGAGAACGGCCCGATGTTCGGCGTGTCGATCTCCCGCCCGAACAGGCGCGCGTTGTCGATCTCGCGGCGCAGCCGGTCGCGCGCCTCCGTGAGCCGCGCGAGCGTCGAGTCGATCTCCAGGAACGTCTGTCGCTCGCGGGCAGACAGCCCCAACGTGGCCGCTGCCAGGTACGACAGCCGGTCGACGTCTGAGATCAGCTCCCCACGGTCCGGCAGACGGTTGGTGCGGCGGACCTCGCGAAGGTACCGCAGGAGTCGGTCCGCCACGTCGGACACGAGCGCCGGCTCCGGGTCTTCGCCGCCGGTCGGCAGCAACTGTACGCGTCCGATCAGGTACGGCTCGCGCTGGGTGATCTCCGCAAGCCGAAAGCGGCCTGTCCCGAACGTCATCAGGTTCATACGGCCGTCAGGCTCGCGTTGCACCTCGGAGATCTGCGCGATGGTGCCCACCTCGAACGGCTCGGCCGGCCCGCCGACTTCGACGCCCTCGCGAATCAGGCACACGCCGAACAGGTTGTCCGTCACGATGCACCGCCCGATCATCAGCCGGTAGCGCTCTTCGAAGATGTGGAGCGGCAGGGGCAATGATGGGAAGAGGACCGTATTCAGCGGGAAGAGCGGAAGCTCACGCAGGTCGTCGGTCACCAGATGCCTCGCGCGGCCCGGGCAGGGCAGCCTCGCAGAGTGATCGCACACGCTCGCCAGAACAGCGTACCGGGAGCATGGTACTCCGCGCGCCGCCCTGACGGGAACACTCGGTTGCCCGCGTCAGTTGAGCAGCAGCGCGCCGCAGCCCGGCTCCGAATCGTGGGCCAGCAGTTGTGCGCCGTCTCGCGTCACCCGGTACAGCCCGATGCCCTGTGGCGGCAGCGCGCCGTCCGATCCTGGCTGTCGCAGCGCCGGGTGGACGGCTGCCACGGTCTGCGGCAGCAGCGGCAGTCGCTGCTTCTCGAAAAGCTGCGTCGCCTTGCCGTCGCTCACCAGCGTCAGGAACGAGTCCCGATCTGACAGCTCGTCCCAGATCTTGCCACGCCCGAAACTGCCCTCGCCGATCTTCCGCCGCGAAAGCTCCAGCAGCGTCAGATACCCCATCCGCTCAGCCGACGGCAGGCTGCCCTGGTCGAGCAGGATCCACTCGTTGGGGTACATCTGCGCTTCCAGGTGGCCGATCATCTCGCGCTGCGGGTCGTTGGAGCAGTCCGCCGCCAGTGCCACCGACTCGAAGTGCATCAGTTGCGTCTGCATGCCGGCCATCAGCACCAGGCCGGTGGCGGCCCCGACCACGCGCGGCCACCCCCTGAACTGCCCGATCCCCTGCACCAGCAGCACGGCAATCGCCACGAACGCCAGCGGCACAAGCGGCATGATGTAGCGCGATTTCAGAATCGGCGCGAAATCGTCGTGGACAAACGGCAGCAACAGCATCGCCAGCACGGTCACCAGCGCCGGCAGCGCCGTCCGCTTCCAGGTGAGATAGGCGAGCGCCGTTGCCGTGAGCGCCCCCACGAAGAGGACGAACGGCGTCAGCGCCGATGCCTCACGGGTCGGGTCGATGGCGGACGAGAGCGTCAGCAGCAGCCCTCGCCACGGCGCGAACATCGTGTCGAGATACGCCAGCGAGCCAAGCTCCTTGTCCGGATACTGGGCGTTGACGCTGCGGACGCCGCCGATGCCGCTCTGGATGTTGTAGATCAGCACGTTGCTGAACGCCGCCACGAAGAGCAGCCCGGCCAGGTAGATCTGCGGCCCCTTGAGGAAGCGCCAGCCTCGCCAGAGCAGGTAGACCGCCAGCCCGGGGATCACCGCCGCGAACGACGGATGGGCCTGGAGCGCCAGGCCGGCCAGCAGCCCCGTCACCAGCAAGAACCACGGCTTCTGGTGGCGCACGGCGTGATCGAGCGCCCAGGCCGCCCCGAGTCCGAGCAGCGGCGTCAGGCAGACCGACCACGCCACACGACTGCTGAGCAGCACGTGCGGCGCGGATACGGCCAGCAGGCCCATCGCCAGCAGGCCGGCCCAGCGCCCTCCGAGGGATCGAGCGTAGCCGAACGTCACCGCCAGCGTGGCGAGGCCCGCCGCGAGGATCATCATGCGCGGTAGGTCCGGCGAGCGGCCGAACAGCAGCATGCCGCCGGCCAGCAGGTAGTCCCAGAACGCCCCGATGTGCTTCGGGCCGCTCATCAGCGGAAAGCGCGTCCCCCGCACGATGTCGAACGCGGGCAGGATCTCGTTGATCTCGTCGGTGTACCGCGGGAGGTCCGTCAGGTACTGCACACGGTTCCCGAAGCCGAGGACCGCCACGGCAATCAGCAGGGCCGGGAAGGCGTAGGTGGCAACCAGAACGGTCCAGGCTGGGACCGCGACGCGACAGCCAGCCAGGAGTGAACAGGCGCCAACCTGGGCGCCGTGCGTGGGGCAACGCAGCACGAGGAAGACGACCTCCATCGGGCACTGGGCGCGCTCGACAAAGGTCCGCTGCGCGAGTCCGTGTGAGCGGCGGGGGCCACTCTCACATCAGACGGTCGAACGAGCACGGTGAGCCTACCATACGGTCAAGCTGCTGTGCCGACATACTCAGCGTGCCGGCGCCGAAAAACGTCACTGAGCGGTCACAGCTGTCATCCACAGCAGCGGGCGCGCCCCGACCATGCCGTGACGGTCCAGGGCGATTGCATGTTCATTGGTGTCCCCGAAGCATCATGGAACGGGCGGTCGGGGACTGAAGTCCCCGCCTACCGTCACGCCGTCGCTGCGCGACGGACACCGGGAACGGCAGGCACTGGTGCGACTGGCGCGTCGCGCAGCGACTGCAGGATCGTAGGCGGGGCTTTCAAGCCCCGACGCCGCCGCACGACGCGCTCAACATACGATTGCACTGGTAGCAGCATCAG